>JALWPC010000133.1 GCA_026995265.1 Paracoccaceae bacterium | reverse complement strand
ATGAGCCTGCCGGAGATGGACCAGCTCAACTATTTCAAGGATCAGGCCATTCAGAAAATCGCCATGGCGATGGCGGGGAAAGCCGCCGAAATTTATAAATACGGCGAGGAGCGGGTGAGCAACGGCCCTTCGGGTGACATTCAGCAGGCCAGCAGCATTGCGCGGGCGATGGTGCTGCGCTGGGGGATGTCTGATGTGGTCGGCAATATTGATTACCAAGCGGCGCACGAGGGCTATTCCGGCAACGGCGCGGGCGGGCTTTCGATTTCGGAAGCCACGCAGGAGGTGATCGAGAAAGAGGTCAAACGGCTGATTGATGACGGCTATAACACCGCGCGGAAAATCATCGAGGATAATGCCGAGGAATTTGAGCGTCTGGCGCAAGGCCTGCTGGAATATGAAACCCTGACCGGCGACGAGATCGAGCGCGTCATGCGGGGCGAGCCGCCGCGCAAGGATGACGGCGACGATGGCGCGATGAGCGACAGCGGCTCGGTGAGCGCCATTCCCAAGGCGGCGAAAAAGCCCAAGGGCGACGGCGGGATGGAACCGCAGCCGCAGGGCTAAAAGACAGGCCGGCACTTTAGGGTGCCGGTTTTTCTATCGGAGGACGCTATGCCGGCATTGGTGCCAACGGATTATGTGGGCTGCGTTATGTGGCTTGGGCTGAATGAGACCCGCGCGGCGGGGCTGGGCAACCGCGCGGTAGAGGCGCTTGACATGCGGTTTTCTGGCCCTGTGGGCGAGAGCCGGCGCGGGCTGACGCGGGCCTCTTGCAGCAGGGTGGTGTCGCAATATCCGCGCGGCACTGAAATTCGGAACACGCGGCAGATATGCCTGATGTCGGCCGAGGAATTGGCGCAGATTTCGGCAGAGATGGGCGTGGACGCGCTGGACCCCGCGCTTTTGGGCGTGTCGGTATTGCTGGAAGGGATACCGGATTTTACCCATATTCCGCCGTCTTCGCGGCTGGTAAACGGCGCGCTTTCCCTCACGGTGGATATGGAAAACCGGCCTTGCCACCTGCCGGCCAAGGGGATCGAGGCTGCCATGCCGGGCAAGGGCGGGCTGTTCAAGGCGGCGGCCAAGGGGCGGCGCGGGGTGACGGGCTGGGTGGAGCGCGAAGGGGTGCTCAAGCTGGGCGATGAACTGCGGCTGCATGTGCCCGGGCAGCGGGCGTGGCATAGATAGTCGGGTTTGGCGGATTTCGGGTCGAAATCCAGCGGGTTCTCGGGCATAAGGGGCCTAGAGTCGCTATAGCAAACCCTAAAGCCCCAGAGGTGCCAGATGGACCATAAAACCGACATAGAAATTGCCCGCGCGGCGGATAAAAAGCCCATTCAGGAGATCGGGGCGAAGCTCGGGATTCCGGAGGCGGACTTGCTGCCGTTTGGCCATGACAAGGCCAAGATTTCGGCGGAGTTTATTGCCGCGCAGGCTGGCAAGCCCGATGGCAAGCTGGTTCTGGTGACGGCGATTACGCCCACGCCTGCGGGTGAGGGGAAGACGACGACCACGGTGGGGCTCAGCGATGGGCTGAACGCGATTGGCAAGCAATCCACGATTTGTATTCGGGAGGCCAGCCTTGGCCCGTGCTTTGGCATGAAGGGTGGCGCGGCGGGGGGCGGCCATGCGCAGGTGGTGCCGATGGAGGATATGAACCTGCATTTTACTGGCGACTTCCACGCGATCACCGCCGCCCACAATCTGCTGGCGGCGATGATTGACAACCATATCTATTGGGGCAACGAGCTGGAAATTGACGAGCGCCGGATTGTCTGGCGCCG
>JALWPC010000132.1 GCA_026995265.1 Paracoccaceae bacterium | reverse complement strand
CCCTTCGGCGGCATGGAGGAGGACGGCATCGAGAACAACTTCCCCGCCCACCTGCGCACCCGCGAGACGGCGGACCTGTTCATGGCCCTGATCATCAAGCTGCTCAAGGACGGCGGCCGCGCCGCCGTGGTGTTGCCCGACGGCTTCCTGTTCGGCGAGGGCGTCAAGACCCGCCTCAAGCAGATCCTGCTGGACGAGTGCAACCTGCACACCATCGTCCGCCTGCCCAACGGCGTGTTCAACCCACTGCTGTCTCACTTACGCGGCCCTCAGCTTCAGTTGCATCTGAGGGTCAGGCGGAGCCTGTTTTCTCGGGCATATCAATTCGGTGATGGGTTTCCGTACAAAGGCATTCAACTGAATCAGGCGAAAAATCGCCTGCAGGCCATACCCCGACCGCGAAAGGAACTTCTGAAAGGCAATCAGAAGATACAGGCACAAGGCCACGAAGATCTGCGTTGCCACCGCGTTGAGCGTCTGCCCGAGGAAACTGCGGATCTTCAGGTTCTGCTTGATCCACTTGAAGAACAGCTCCACCTCCCAGCGCGATTTGTAAATGTCAGCCACCGTCTGGGCCGACCAGGTCTTCTGGTTGGTGATAAAGACATAGGTCTTCCCTTCCTGCTCGTCGTGGTACGCCACACGGCGGATGTCGTAGGCCCCGGCCTTGCGTGCCTGGGGATTGGTCAGGCGTACGATCTGATCCCGGACAACCGGGCCACCCGGCGTGACGGGCAGCTCCCTGACCACCTCGTGACACATGCCCTTGCGGGCCCGGGTAACCCAGAACAGGCCCTTGTCCGTCAATTGCTTATGCCATGTATAGCGGTTGTATCCCCGATCAAAGACCAACACACTGCCCTTGGGAAAGGCAAAGCGATCCGCCACGTCCATTTCGGGACTCAGGCCCTCCGTGACCTCCGCAAAGGCCGGGATCAGACCATCATGGTCAAGGCCAAGGTGCAGCTTGAACGCCGCCTTTCTGGGTGCCACCCTGGCCCAGGGAAAGACTTTCAGGGACAGATTGATCAACGAGCCATCCAGCGAGAACAGCTTGGCCTTGAAGCGAAAGCGTTTGCCCGGAACGGCGTGGGTGTTCTGCAACCGCTCATAGAGCTGACAGAACAGGTCCCGGTAAAAGTCGGCGCTCAGTTTCTCATTGGCACGCGCAAGTGCGGACCGACTGACCTGGCGGGTACCGAGGTGGTAGTGCAGCCTGGCATCGCTTGCCAGCGCAGCCTCGATGTCCCGAAGGCTGTGACGCTGCCCAAGATGGCCCACGGCCAGGGCAACGAACTGGCTCCATCGGGACAGGGCATCGCTTCGGCGGTGCCCGTCGTGGGTTCTGGCCAGTTTCTCGAAATCAAGTCGAGGTACGGGTTGGAGGAGTTGCGAGAGTACGGTAGGATGGTAAGCCATGGCCCGGTTTTGTATTGCTGATCAATGGTTTGTGGTGAACTCATTGTATCGGAATCAATACGATCCGGGCCATCTTCTTTGCGATAAGTGGGACAGCAGTGGGTCCGTCCCCTTTTTCTGGCTTTCTTTGGGCAAGCAACACTACTGTCCGGGAACCATTCTCATTTCCCCGCCTCATAGTGCCAACCCCATCTGTACGGCGGCCAGTTCCTGCGCTCTTCGTCGTCGTCGCTGCGCCAGCACCTTCGCCAGATCCGGGCGATCAAACAGGGTGCTGCGCACCAGCACCATGAAGTACCGCAACGGCAGCTCCAACCCTTCCCGGTGCCTCAGCATCCAGATCAGGGCATAGGTGATCAGGGCTACGTACAA
>JALWPC010000131.1 GCA_026995265.1 Paracoccaceae bacterium | reverse complement strand
AGATGTTTGACATCGCCTTCAACCGGATGCTTTCGGGCAGCGAGCACGAGTTCCACGGGCTGGTGGCCGAGAAAGACGGCACGCTGATTGGCCTTGCCCATTATCTTTTCCACCGCCACGGCTGGAGGGTGGAGCCGGTGGTTTACCTGCAAGACCTTTTCGTGAGCGCGGCGGCGCGGGGCACCGGCGCAGGGCGGGCCCTGATCGAAGCGGTGTATGCCGCGGCGGACGCGGCAGGCTGCCCGACGGTTTACTGGCTGACGCAGGATTTCAACGAGACCGCCCGAAACCTGTATGACCGCTTGGGGCAACTCACGCCGTTTATCAAGTATCAGCGCTAGGGCAGCACTGCCGCCGGACGTCAAGGTTTTAAACGATCCAGCGAAGACCGTGGTTCCGCAACCCGCTCCCCCAAATCCTCCCAGCCGACAAAATGGCCGCCCTCAAAACCCAGCCGATACACATGCGGCATCTTCTTCCCCTGCCGGCATTTACAGCCTGACGACTCAATATTGAACCCGGCCCTGGTGCGCACATCCCCAATGTCTATATTCCCGTTCGGCGTCAGGCCGGTTCCGAACATCGGCCCCAAAGCACCTGCCACAAGCGCGATATTCGCCGCGCGGCGCGGATGCGATCTCGCCATGCAAACCACACCCTAACGCGCCGCCCCGCCGAGCCGAAGGCGAGGCGCGGTTCCGGTGCTTTAAGCACCGGAAAAACTGCGGTATCCGGCGTTCCGGACGCCCAGGCATCGCCCTGAAAGGGAGGCTCTGAACAATGTGGCTTCGCGCGGCCAATGTGATGCGCAGAATTTGGCCCCTGTCGAGCTTCGCTCTCTCTAAAATTTTGTGACTACCATAGATAGTTTTTATAATTTTGGAAAAATATTTTTGGTTTAACGTTAAACAATATCATAATACTTTGATGTTATTCATGTTTAAATGCCGTGAGGTGTTTATTCTCCTAGGATAATAGACACTCGAAAGCAAAACATTCCAGGCTGTGGTTTGAAGGTCGATACCTTCTATACGTGTGCTTGGGTGAGGTGTAGCCCTGCGAAACATAGCCCGATTTAGCGAAATCTTGTGGTCCCGTTTTATTCAGAGATTCCTAGGCTAAGTATTCCAACCGGCCGATCAATACAGGCCCCTGATGACACATCTATATAGGCAAATATCAGAATGCCGGCGTATCGTCAGGCGCATACGCCCGAACAGGCCGGGGTTCCCAACCTCTCCCCTTCGGCTCCCCTGGGGCGAGGCTGGTTGAAACCGGGGGCAAAAAAAGTCGTCAGTCTGTAAAAGAAAAGCCCGTTTCTATCTGCCCCAAAACTAATGAAATAAGATTACCAAGCACCGCAACGGCAGGGCGCTGCCGCTCCGCATCCAAAACCGCCTTCAAAGCCGCATAGGCACGCGCCGCTGCTTTGTTCAAAGGTTCTCCGCCGTCCAGCCTGTAATCACGCTCCGCAAAAGAGCGGCGCACTTGGTCTTTCCACTCCGGCAACAGCACTCCGACAGCGCTCCTTTAGTCGATCATCAGTCGCAATCCGCAATCCCGAGGCCGCCGCCAATGGCGCAAGCGTGCCAACGCGCGGTGACAGGGGTTGGAATTCAGCGCATCAGGGACCAGCAATTTCGAGCACGCCATCAGCGCTTCCGGATGCGCCCGCCCTTTATCTGTCAGCGCCCCATCCGGTTGCTGGCCGACAGACCGGCAATGGCGGATAAGAAACAGGGCGCGCATTTAATGAATCTTCCGCTTTGCCCCCTTGGCCGCAAACGGGTTGT
>JALWPC010000130.1 GCA_026995265.1 Paracoccaceae bacterium | reverse complement strand
CGCGCCCGCCTCGCCGCGATCAAGCTGCTGCTCTCGCATTTTGACTATGCCGAGAAAGACGAAACCTCGCTGATGGGGGTCGATGCCGCCATTTGCGGCAGCCCTTCCCTGATGGGTATCGAGGCTGGCCATTGAGCAAGCGCAAGTCCTATCACCATGGCAACCTGCGCCAGGCGCTGGTGGAGGCCACCATCGAGTTGATCACCGAGCGCGGCCCACAAGGCTTTACGCTGGCCGAAGCGGCGCGCCAAGCGGGCGTTTCCGCCGCTGCCCCCTATCGCCACTTCAAGGGCCGTGACGAGCTGATAGCCGAGGTCGCCCGCCAGGGCTACATCCTGTTTGGCGACCTGCTGGACCACGCCTACGATGGCGGCAAGCCAACCCCGCTGGCGGCCTTTTCCAAGGTCGGGCGGGCTTACCTCGCCTTTGCCAAACGCTACCCCGGCTATTATATCGCCATGTTTGAAGCGGGCGTTTCCCTCACCGGCAGTTCAGAGCTGGCGCTGGCCTCTGGCCGCGCCATGGGCGTTATGACCCAGGCCGCTGAAACCCTGATGGCCCACCTGCCGGCCGCCAAGCGCCCGCCTGCGGTGATGGTCAGTCACCACATCTGGGCCATGTCCCACGGCGTGGTGGAGCTATTCGCCCGCGGCACCCCGGGCGGCCGCGCCCCCTATTCGCCTGAAGACCTGCTGGAAAGCGGCACAGGGATTTATCTGCGTGGTCTCGGAATTATCAACGACTAAAATTTTTTTACAAATTCCCTTGACCCGGGGCGTTTTCACCTTATCTATGTTAATGTTAATAACATTTACATCGGAAAGGACTGATAATGGACACCGCGCTAGACATCCTTAAACAGGCCAGAGACTGGATCGACAGTCATGGCACGATGGGATGGGTCGCCACCATGATCCTCGGATTTATCTTCGCTGGCCCCCTCGGGCTGGTCATTCTCTTTTACGCGTTAGGAACCGGAAGAATGGGCAAATGCAAAAGCCGGCGCTTTGGGCGCCACAGATTTCACTCTACGGGCAACGAGGCCTTTGACAGCTATCGGGATGAAACCCTGAAACGGCTGGAAGAAGAACAGGCCTCTTTCCGCAAGTTTCTGGAGGGACTACGCGCGGCCAAGGACAAGGCCGAGTTCGATCAGTTCATGGAGAACCGCGAAAAGCGCGGATTTGGCGACGTGCCCCCTGCCCCGCAACGCAACGCGGATTTTGGCGGCAAAGCCCACCCCGCCTAGCCCCTTCCCGTGGCCCCCGGGCCACGGTTAACCTGTTAGGCAAAGCGCAAAATAAGCCTTGCCGAATGCGCGCCGCTCTTGTTAGGCTGAACCCCAAGCCAAGAGAAACCGTAATGCGCCATACCCTTCTGAAGCACCCGCAATTTTACGTGACCGCACCCCAGCCCTGCCCTTATCTGGAGGGCAAGCAGGAGCGCAAGCTGTTCACCACGCTTTATGAAGAAGGCGGGGTGGCGTTGAATAACTCTTTGAGTTTACAAGGGTTTCGGCGTTCGCAGAATGTGATTTATCGTCCATCTTGCTCGGAATGCACCGCCTGCCAGTCGGCCCGCATCAAAGTGCGGGATTTCACCCCGCGCCGCTCGCAAAAGCGGGTGCTCAAGCGCAACGCCCACCTGATCCGCCGCCTGAAAACCCCGTGGGCACGCGAGAGCCACTATCAGCTTTTTGACCGCTACCTGCATTCCCGCCACGCCGATGGTGGCATGGCCGGCATGGATGAAGCCGAATTCAGCGCCATGATCGAGGAAACGCCGGTGAACAC
>JALWPC010000129.1 GCA_026995265.1 Paracoccaceae bacterium | reverse complement strand
CTTGGGGTTTAGCCTAAACCACAATTTACGGGGTGCTTTTTGTATAACTAAGTTATTTTCTCTTAATACTTTTATAGCTTTTCTAACTGTTTCAGGTTTAAGTCTTAGCTCTTGTGCTAACTCTTCATAGTCTATTGGTATCCATTCATTACCCCATGAGTTTTTAGACATTAACCATATTAAGACTTTCAAGGGTGCTCCTTTTAGTTCTGATTTATGTAGTATTTCCACCCACATAGTTTTAAATACCTTATCAAAGGGTTCTTTTTCTACGTTCTTGGGTATGTAAGCTAATATCTTTACGCTTTGCTCTACTATCTCCCCTGTTTCTGGGTCGTATAGTTGATACTCCTTAACTCGGTTACCTTTGATAACCTTCCTTGTTGTTGTCATCTCTATACCTCCCATAGTTTTCGGTATATTATATCTCGTTAAGTGGTATTGTCAATACCGTTATGTGGTATAATAATACCGTTCAGCGGTATAATAATACCGTTCGTGTTAATCTTCTCTTACTCTCTCAACGACTTCATATATCTATATCTATATGTATCCTTCCTACGGATCCCACCTCCCACATCACCAACCTATTATGTTTATAGGGGGAATTGTTTTAAACCTCCAGCGGTTCCCTTGCTTCGGGGGGTTCGCCACCCCTCTTATATCCTGTATATGTTCTATATAGTCTATATAGCTTATATCCTTTATATACTTCACATGCTTTATATACGTTATATAGTTGGTTGTCTGCTCTGTGCGTTAGCACAGAGCGGTGAGCGGAGGCGAGTGTAACGAGCCGAGCGAACCCAAAAAAGAGGGGAAGCGGAGCCGATAGCGGAGCGTCCCTATATCTCGGCTTGGTGGGTGTCGTGGGGGGTGGGTGCCGTTGGTAGGCATAAAACCCCCTAAGCTAACAGGGGGGTAATCTGTCTTCTTAGATTTTCAACGTTTTGAAGGCTCTATTTTTACATACAAGGTTGATTATATGCATATTGAATGTTATTTAATACACATTATATTCATATCTATGCCGAGGAAGAGGTTATTTAAGGAAGGTAATGCTAAGAGGGTTAGCTTTCTTATTGACCCTGACCTATGGGAAAGGTTTGAGACTCTGTGTCTTATTGATGAGAGCATGTATCCCTCTGAGGTTCTGAGGCGTTATGTTAAGGCTTTTGTTGAGTTCAAGGAACAGGAACAGGAACAGGAACGTAAGCAACTCAAGGAACAGGAATATAAGCAGAAGGAACAGCCTAAGCGTAGCAAGGTTAAGGAATTCCTTGAGAAGGAGAAGGCACGTAAGAAGTCTAAGAAGTCTA
Organism: Paracoccaceae bacterium; assembly: GCA_026995265.1. Taxonomy (GTDB): domain Bacteria; phylum Pseudomonadota; class Alphaproteobacteria; order Rhodobacterales; family Rhodobacteraceae; genus UBA3077. Next base: position 477 of record JALWPC010000129.1, on the reverse strand, counting down.
AGGACTTCAATATCTTCTAAACCTTTCCCATGTTTCGGGGGCTTTGATTTCAATTATGTTTTGGAGTTCATCACCTATCTGGTCTATTACCTCCACGAGCTCGGCGTATTTCCTAAGTATGGTCTCGTAGTCTCCCGATAGAGTTATCTCATCTCCTCCTATTCCCTTAATGGCTATATATATCTTCTCCCTTGTGAAGTCCGCCAATAGCTTACCTTGTATTCGTCCCCATTCCTGGGAACCTGCTTTATACTCATGATCCCACTTCTTAACCTTTAGTCTTTTCATCTCCTACCTCCTTAAAAGTCTATGTCTTCGCTTCTCTGAACTGCTAAACCCATATATACATACTTGGGGTTTAGCCTAAACCACAATTTACGGGGTGCTTTTTGTATAACTAAGTTATTTTCTCTTAATACTTTTATAGCTTTTCTAACTGTTTCAGGTTTAAGTCTTAGCTCTTGTGCTAACTCTTCA
>JALWPC010000128.1 GCA_026995265.1 Paracoccaceae bacterium | reverse complement strand
CACCAGCACGGTGCTGCCGGATTTCAGCACGTCATCGCTGGCATGGCCAACATAGAGCCCCTGCACATCGGTGATCAGGTTGCGCGCGCCGGGTTTCATATGCAGCGGCCGCCATCCACTTCCAGCGCCACGCCGGTGATCATGTCGGCCTCGTCGGAGCACAGAAAACAGGCGGCGTTCCCCATGTCCTCAGGGGTGGAAAAGCGGCCAAGCGGGATGGTGGACAGGAATTTGGCCCGAATTTCGGGGGTGTCCTGGCCCATGAATTTTTGCAGAAGCGGGGTTTCGCCCGCTACGGGGTTGATGGCGTTGACGCGGATGCCAAACGGCGCCAGTTCAACCGCCATGGCCTTTGTGGCGGTGATCATCCAGCCCTTGGAGGCGTTATACCAGTTGAGATTAGGCCGTGGCGAAACGCCAGCGGTAGAGGCAACGTTGAGGATCACCCCGGCCTCGACCTCCTTCATCATCGGCACAATGGTTTTGGCCGAGAGAAACACCGATTTGGCGTTGACCGCCATGACGCGGTCGAAGTCTTCTTCTGAAACCTCGTCCATCGGCTGTGGCAGGTGGGTGATACCGGCGTTGTTAACGAGGATGTCAACGCCGTCAAACGTGTCCCGGACGCGCTCGGCGAGGGCTTGCCAGTCGGCGAGCCTGGAGACGTCGGCCTGAAAGGCCATACCGTCGTAAAGGTCGGCGACGCGCCTGGCGGCGTCATGGTTGATGTCAACCACGATTACCATCGCGCCCTCTTCATGGAATTTCCTGACGATGCCTTCGCCAAAGCCGGAGCCGCCGCCGGTGATGATTGCTGTTTTTCGGGCCAGTCGCATGGGGTGTCCTTTTGTTTGTTCCGCTCAATATGCGGGCAAAAGGGGGCAGGCTCAAGCCCGTATCTTTACTTGGTCGCGGGCGGGCTCAACGAACATAAAAAAGGTGCGCAGATCAAGCGAAAGCCAGGTTTCGCGGCCTTTGATTTTGCGCTTGAGCAGGCGGCCCTGATCCAGCTTGCGCAGGTGAAAGCTGAGGGTGGAGTCCTTGAGGCCGGAACGTTTGAGCAGGGTGTGGAAAGGCAGGCCCTTTGGGCCGGTTTCCTTGAGAATCTGGAAAATCATCTGGCGGCGGGGGTGGCCGAGCGCGTCAAAAAAATCCGCCATGGTTTTTTGCTTAAGTGTTGGTTTCATTGAATTATCTCCGGTTATAATTGACCTTACTAAACCAGTTTAGTGAGGTCAGTTTAACAAGAGGTTAAAGCAATGGAATTTGTTGCCGGTTGAGCAGAAAAAGTCGAAGGTTAGCGGCGTCTGGCCAGCTCGCGATAGAGCGCTTCCCGGCTCACGCCGATTTCTTCGGCCACATGGTGGCGCGCGCCTTTGGGCGGCAGTTCCCCCCGGTTCCAGACAAGCCAGGCCGACAGCCGCTCAGACACGGTTTTAAGCGCCAATATCTCGGCGCGTTTGCGCGATTCCCGCACTTCGCCCGCCAGATGCCGCGCATAGGCCAGCGCCGCCTCGGGGTTTTCAGCCAGCAGCGCCCGCACCGCCTTTATCGGATACACCTGCAATTCGGAGGCTTGCACGGCCACCGCCGCACAATGATAGCCCTCGGCAAACACAGAGGCCTCGGCCAGAATCGCCCCCGGGCCTGCCCGTTGCAGCACCATCGTTCCACCGTCTTCCTGAAACCGCACCAGATGGACCATACCGCTTTTAACAAGATAAAACCGGCTCACGGCTTCCTCCATATCCACCACCATTTCCTTGGCTGCAAATCCAAGGGTGCGGTGGGGGATGGGTGTCA
>JALWPC010000127.1 GCA_026995265.1 Paracoccaceae bacterium | reverse complement strand
CGTAGCGCACGGCTTGATACCCAACAGGCAGCATCATCTCGGCGATGATGACCAGTCGGCGCGGGTCGCGCAAATTGTTGCTGTATGCCACTACCGCTACCGAGGGGGTGCTGCCGTTGAAAATCTCAATACGGTCGGTCAGCAGGTCGGGGATGACATGGGTGACTTGGTAATTTGCCACGAACCCGTCCCGCATCCGCATCCGAATCAGGTCGCCCTCCTGGACGGGGACGTTTTCGAGCAGCTCCTTTGGCACGGCGATGACGCGGCGTACAAAGGTCGTTGGAAGCCATTCCACGCCTTTGGGTTCCCAAACGCCGCTGTCCGAGTCCACCTCGCCAATCTGAACGATAAAGTGCTGCCCGCCAATTTCGATGGAGGCGGGTGCAACCGCCTCAGGAGCTGCTGGGTTGTCCATCGGCAGATAGACAATTTGTTGATTGGACTCACCCGAGGAAAAGAGCGCAAAGGCATTCTCCTCCGGGCTGACGGTGCTGACGGTAGCGGGCGCGGTCTCGGTGGTCTCGGTAGAAGCGACGGTGACGGTCGCGGCGGCGGTGGCGGTGGGGACAGTCGTCGGGGTTGCCAACGCCTGCGCCTTCTTGTGTTTGGAGCTCATGCCCATCAGTATCAGAGCAATGACGACAGGAATCGCGAAAATACCCAGCATGATGGCGACCTTCTGCCCATTGCCCATCGCGCCGCCACGGCTTTTGGGTAATTTCAGCGTGGCGTCGCCCGAGGCGCTTCTGACGGTTTTGGCGCCGATGGAGACCGGTTCGCCGCGCAAAACGGCCTGCACCGCAGGGTTGTTCAGGTCTACCTGCACAACGCTGCTCTCGGAGAGAGGAACGCGGCCTTCCTGCTCGGCTTCGCGGCGCAGCTGCGCCAGCACCTGCAGCTGCTGTCCAAGCGTAACAGCGCCCGCCTGCTGGCAGCGGAAACGAAAATAACGCTCGAAAACATCGGTTTGACTCATTCAGTCCCTCCTGGGGGGTTGTCGGGGGTAAAAATGCGCGCCTGATCCATGGCGCGTCGGGTGGCTTCATTGGTCAGCCCGCCGCCGGAATCTGGGCGGGGGACGCCCGCAGGCGTAGGCGACGGAGGCGGCGCGCTCGCAGGCGTGGACGGATCTTGTCCACCGCGGCGGTTCAGTCTGTCTGTGTCCTGATGCAATTGCTCCACGGCTTCCGCGAGACGCTCCTGACGCTCTGCGGCGGCGGGGTCGGATTCGGCCACGAAGCCGGGCGTTCCTGCGGCAGTGGGCGCGGTCTGGACTCCCACCCAGTCGGGCGGCAGATTCGACGGGGGCGCAGCGCCGCCGGGCATCGCGGCGGGCTGCGCCATACCACCATCCGCCGGAGCCGAAGCGGATGCGATTGCACCGGACGCTGGCTGCGCCTGGCGTCCGTTGTCCATAAATACGTTGCCGGGCGCGGCAACCGCGTCGAGCTGATTGCCAGACATGCCCGCCATTGCCCCCGCGCCGACCGCAGCGTTAGACAGCCTGCCGCCCTGCGCCCGGGCGGATTGGAATCCGCCCAGAGCGCCCAGGATGGCGCCCGGTCCGCCGGTCAGCAGACCGCCGATGGCGGCGCCGCTCGCCACACGGGTCAAGGTGCCAACCACACCCGGACCGTTCTGAACGCCCAGACTGCTGCGTAGGGACTGCCTAAATGCGCCAAAGGAGCCGGTCATCAGACCGAATGTACTGCGCGAAACCAGACGCACGGACATGGTCAGAATAACGGTCAACAACCCCCACTCGATGGCGGACGACATGGAGCTCAGGCTGGAAGGCAG
>JALWPC010000126.1 GCA_026995265.1 Paracoccaceae bacterium | reverse complement strand
AGCCGTTGCTGGATATGATCGACCATATGGTGGCGCAGGGATATGCCGCCGAAACCTTTCGCAAAAGCCTGCATGTGGCCAAATCCGTGCCGGCTCTTTTGGAACAACTTGCGGCAGGTGAGAAAAGCTGATTTTGGCCAGCGACGGCTTTAAATAGAAGGCATTTTTTAAGCTCGCCTTATAACCCCTTGACAGCTAAGAATAAAATGTGTTCAATACTCGGATACTTACTGGCACTATGACGGCGGGGCCCATGAAAACAACACATGCCTACAGTATTCTTGCGAGCTTTTTCGTAAATTTGAGCGTGCTCGCGAGCCAGGCTCAGGCGCAAAATATCATTCCCCCCACAGACGTGGTCATAACCGATGATTATCGGGTCACCGAACCGCTTACAACAGAGGCCCCGGATCCGTTTCGCGGCCTCGAGATCTTTGTGGATCGCAAACTCGGGAATTGCGTTGCCTGCCACACCAATTTTGATGTGGCCGCCATGCAGTTTCTGGGCAAAGTCGGCCCCAATCTGGACTGGATCGGAGATCGGTATACCGAAGACGAGCTTCGGGCGATCATCGTCGATTCCAAGGTCGTTTTCGGGGCTGGCACGATTATGCCAGCCTTTTACACCGCACGTAACGAGTTCCGAACGTTGGAAGCCTTTAAGGGTAAAACCATCCTTACTGCGCTTCAGGTTGAAGATATCGTGGCCTATCTGTCGTCGCTTTCGCAAGAGAGCGGGTTTGACGGAGTGGACTAGGAATTTGTGTGAGCGTCAATCTGGGTTGGCCAAACTGGAGCGTCAACCGGGTTTGAACAAACTGGGAAAGAAAAAATGACTATTTATGGCAAGCTAAGAATTCTGGGCATTTCGGTGTTAACACTGTTTGGCAACAGCCTGCTTGCTGACGTTGTTACGCTCAATTCACTTGACGGCACGCTCTCGATTGCCGGTGAATTGCTCGAATTCACCGATGATCACTATGTTATCGCTTCGCAAATCGGCAATCTTACGATATCGGCGGATCAGGTTGAATGTGTGGGGGAAGCCTGCCCGAGCCTGCTTCCCAAGTATACCGAGTTCACCATTTCGGGTTCAAAGCAACTGGCGCTGAACCTGATGCCACTTTTGCTCGACGGTTTTTCGGCGTCGCTCGGGCTTGATATCACCCAGCAATCGGATGCAAGTGGCAACCAGCTGTTTCTGTTTTCAACGGTTGATGGCAAAGACATTGCCAAAATATCCTTTGTCATGCGGGGCTCTTCTGTCGGCTTGCGCGATCTGACGGCGGGTACGGCGGCTATGGCGCTCACAACGCGGGTGGCGCGCCCGTCTGAAGCGCAGGCCTTTAGCGCGGCGGGCAAGGGTAATTTGCGCGCGTCTACAAACGAGCATATTTTGGCACTGGACGGTGTTGTGGTTGTAACGTCGAGTCAAAACGTGGTGCGGATTATCAAATCTGCCGACCTGGCGGCCATTTTTGCGGGTAAAATTACCGACTGGGCGCAACTTGGCGGCGTTCCCGGGCCGATAAACCTTTACGTGCGGCCAGAAAACACGGCAACGGGGGCGCTTTTTTCCCAGCTTATTATGCGGCCGGCGCGCTCGGGTTTCTCGCTAAAGGTGAACCTGATGGAAAGCGACGCGGCCGTGGCCGATGCGGTGGAGGCGGACCCGAATGGCATCGGATTCACCTCCTATTCCAGCAGCGCAAATGCGCGACCTGTTTCACTGCTCGGGGTGTGCAATATCCAGTCGCCCGCTACAGAATTCACAATCAAGGCCGAGGAATACCCTTACGCGCGCC
>JALWPC010000125.1 GCA_026995265.1 Paracoccaceae bacterium | reverse complement strand
CCCACACCACGGTTAACCCCGACGGCCCTTCGGCCCTGATGTATGCCTGGATGGGCCCCTTCATCGGCGCCCTCATCCGCCCCGTTGGCGGCATGATTGCCGATAAAATGGGCGGCGCGAAGGTGACCCAGATCATTTCAATCATCATGGTGGCCTCGGCCTTCGGGGTGGCCTACTTCATCCAGAAGGCCTATGTCTCGGCCACGCCGCAGGATTACTTCCTGCCCTTCATGATCCTGTTTCTGGTCCTGTTCACCGCCACCGGCATCGGCAACGGCTCCACCTTCCGCTCCATCGCGGTGATCTTCAACAAAGAGCAGGCCGGCCCTGCCTTGGGTTGGACCGCCGCCGTCGCCGCTTACGGCGCGTTCATCATCCCGAAAGTGTTCGGCGAGCAGCTTAAAGCGGGTCATCCCGAATATGCGCTCTACGGCTTCGCGGTGTTTTATGCGGTCTGTATTGCCATCAACTGGTGGTTCTACCTGCGGCCCAACGCCTACGTGAAAAACCCATAAAGCCAATGCCGCTCCGGCCTCAGGGCCGGAGCCTCCCCCAAAAGAATTCTGAGGAGTGAAACCATGAGCCACCTGCTCGACCGCCTGAATTTCTTCCAGCAAAAACGGCTGGATACATTCTCCAACGGCCACGGCGAAACCACTCGCGAGAACCGCGACTGGGAAGACGTCTACCGCGACCGCTGGCGCCACGATAAAATCGTGCGTTCCACCCACGGGGTGAATTGCACCGGCTCCTGTAGCTGGAAGATTTACGTCAAATCCGGCATTGTCACCTGGGAAACCCAGCAGACAGACTACCCCCGCACCCGCCCCGACATGCCCAACCACGAGCCGCGCGGCTGTGCCCGCGGCGCGAGCTATAGCTGGTATCTTTATTCCGCCAACCGCGTGAAAACCCCGCTGATCCGCGGGGCCCTGCTCAAGGCCTATCGCCGCTTGCGCGCCACCATGAGCGCCACGGCGGCCTGGAAGGCCTTGCAAGAGGATAAAGCGGCGCGGGAGAGCTACACCAAAACCCGGGGCAAAGGCGGCTTCGTGCGCGCCACATGGGACGAGGCCAACGAGATCATCGCCGCCGCCAACGCCTACACCGCCAGGCAATACGGCCCCGACCGTATTTTCGGCTTCTCGCCCATCCCCGCCATGTCGATGGTGAGTTACGCCGCCGGTGCCCGCTACCTGAGCCTGATGGGCGGCACCGCCATGAGCTTTTACGACTGGTATTGCGACCTCCCCCCCGCCTCGCCGATGACATGGGGCGAGCAAACCGACGTGCCCGAAAGCGCCGACTGGTATAACGCGGGCTACCTCTTGCTCTGGGGCAGTAACGTGCCGCAAACCCGCACGCCGGATGCGCATTTTTATACCGAAGTGCGCTACAAGGGCACCAAATCCGCCGTTGTCAGCCCCGACTATTCCGAAGCCGCCAAGTTCGGCGACATCTGGCTGGCCCCGAAAGCGGGCACAGACAGCGCCCTTTCCATGGCCATGGGCCATGTGATCCTGCGCGAATTCCATCTGGACCGCCAAGCCCCCTATTTCGAGGATTACACCCGCAAATATTCCGACTTCCCGATGCTGGTGCGCCTTGAGGAAAAAGACGGGCGGTTGATCCCGGGCCGCTTGCTGCGCGCCGATGATCTGGCTGGCAAGCTGGGCGAGAAGAACAACCCCGAGTGGAAGACGGTCGCCTGGGACGAGGCCTCCGGCGGGCTGGTTTCGCCCAACGGCGCGATCGGCTATCGCTGGGGCGAAGAGGGCGAATGGAACCTCGAGGAACGCGCCAAGGGC
>JALWPC010000124.1 GCA_026995265.1 Paracoccaceae bacterium | reverse complement strand
CATGGAGTGAAGCCGAAAAGATTGCAACAGTGCCCGGACAAAAAAAGACAACGCATTTCCCGCCTGCTCTGGCAAGTGTTCCGCACCTGATTTTGTCTGCTTTTGCTGCGAATTCCCCCTTGCCATGGCCTGCCGGTAGCGGTGTAACCGCCGCACGTTGACCACGGCGGCAGAACCAATGACCAGACAGGCGGCACGGAACAGTCCGCGCACGGGAAGTTTGCCTGCCGGGAAGGGGTGTTTCACACTGCGCACGGTGGCTTCGACGGCTGCCCGCAGATTGTGTTCCGCTTCTCTGCTCCGGCGCATTCTCCGGCGACGTTGGGCCAGGCGCAGGTCTTTGTCGCTGAAGCGCAGCACATAGTCGCCACGCTTCCGGGGCTTGAACGGGCACTGCTCTTTCAAGGGACAGTTGCCGCATACTTCGGCGCCGAAAGCAGCCCGCCAGGACTTGCCCCGTTTGGAACGCGCGACCGTCGTCTGCTTCCCCTGAGGACAGGTCAGGGTGAGAGGGACGTTCTGCTCGTCGGTATGGATGTCGAAGTCATCCAGGTAGAGCCTGTCTTCCCGTCGCTTGCGGCCGCGAATAGCGGTCTGGTGCAGTGTGACCCCCTGTTCGGCCAGCAGGACATCGTTCTCGGCGCTGCCATAGGCCCCATCGGTGTGCATCTCGTCCAGTTCGGTGCGGGATTTCAGATTGGGCAGCGCTTCGGCCAGCAAGGTGCTGTCATCCGTGGTGTTGGGCGCTACCTGCACCTTGGTAATCAACTGCACTTCGTTCTGCGGGTCGCAGGTTTCGGTCAGGTTCGCCACGTACCCGCGGGAAGTCTTGCCGTTCTTCTCCCGATAAGTGGCTTCCAGGTCGTCGGGCGATTGCAGGCTGGCGGCGCTCAACTCGCCGTTTTCTTTGACCTGCAGTTTCTCTTTCTCCAGACGAAAATGCTCGGCAAACACCCGCGCCAGCACAGCATAGGTCGGATGCTCCCCATAGGTCGCTTCCAGTTCCTGCAACAGGCGGTGCATATCTTCCCCTATCCGCTGCAGATGCTCCGGCAGGTCTTCCTTCTTCAGCCGATAGACATACTGTCCGGCATGCCCCTTGACGTACGGCTCGAACAGCCCGGCATACCGCTGACGGTCTGCTTCCGAAAGCATCCGCTGCACTCGCTGCAAGACCGTCACCAGTAACTGCACCCGCCCCATCTGGCGAATATTGGAGGCCAGCAGCGTGCTATCCATGCGCTGTTTGCCTGTCTTGATGGAAAATGCCCCCAGTTGCTCGTCGGTCACCTGCTCGAACGCCTGCTCCAGCAGGTTCTCTCCCTTCTCTTGCATGTGCCGCGCCAGCCGCTCCCGAAAATAGTACACCGTCCGCAGGTCAATGTACCCTTCCCCTAGATGCCGGTAGCCCAGCGCATAGCGCACCTGCACATCGTAGCAGAAGTGGTCGTACATCTCCTCGTCCGTCCACCCGTTGGCCGCCTTGAGAAACTCCAGCCCCACCAGCACGTTCACCGGTGCATTGGGGCGTGAAGGCAAGTCGCTGTAGAGCACCGCAAACGGCTCTTCGTCCAGACGGCAGAAGAATTCCCGGTAGAAGGTTCCGGCCCAAGAGTTCTGCAGCCGCGTACGCAGTGGCTCGGGCAGTTCGTCTACGTGGCTGGTGAGCGGGATTTGTCGGTGACCGGTGTTCTTGCGAAACATGGGGCTTCTCCTTGTCCAGTAGATTGACCAAATTTTATCTGGCTTTGCCCGTTTTGAGGAGGGTTTTTGGAGTACCTTTGTCCGATCGTTTTTGCAGTGGAGTCA
>JALWPC010000123.1 GCA_026995265.1 Paracoccaceae bacterium | reverse complement strand
GAGGCCGTCGTCCCGGACAACCTGCGCAGCGGGGTCAGCAAGGCCTGCCGTTACGAACCGGACATCAACCCCAGCTATGCGGAACTGGCCGCGCACTATGGGGTGGCGGTCGTGCCCGCGCGGGTACGAAAACCGCGTGACAAGGCCAAGGCCGAGGGCGGCGTCCTGCTGGTCGAGCGCTGGATCCTCGCCGCCTTGCGGCATCGCACCTTCTTCTCCTTGTCCGAACTCAATGCCGCGATCGCGACCCTGCTGGAACGACTCAACAACCGCCCGTTCAAGAAACTGCCGGGCTCACGTCGCACGGCCTTCGAGCAGATCGATCAGCCCGTTCTCCGGGCCTTACCGGCTACCCCCTATGTGTTCGCGACCTGGAAGAAGGTCCGGGTACACATCGACTACCACGTCGAGGTCGAGGGTCACTACTACTCCGTGCCTTACGCCCTGGTCAAGCAACAGCTCGACGCCCGCCTTACCGACCACACCCTGGAGTGCTTCCACAAAGGCCAGCGCGTCGCCAGCCACGCCCGCTCTTACCTCAAGGGCCGTCATACCACGATCGCCGAGCACATGCCCAAGGCGCATCGTGAGTACGCCGAATGGACGCCGCAGCGGCTGATCCGCTGGGCCGAGAAGAACGGGCCCGCCACCGCCGGGGTGATCAGTCAGGTGCTGTCCCGGCCTCACCCCCAACAAGGCTTCCGTTCATGTCTGGGCATCATGCGCTTGGGCGAACGCTTCGGCCAGGATCGCCTCGAGGCCGCCTGTCGACGCGCCTTGCTTCTCGATGCCTGTCGCTACAAGAGCCTCGAATCGATCCTCAAACGCGGACTCGATCGCCAACCCTTGCCCGAGCAGCAGGAGCTGCCCTTGCCTGAGGCCCATGACCATCTGCGCGGCCCCGACTACTACCACTGACTCGTTATCAACCCACAGGAGACATCATCATGTTGAACCATCCCACCCTGGACAAGCTCCAGCAACTGCGTCTGACCGGCATGCACAAGGCGCTCCGCGACCAGTGGGTCCTGCCCGAGATCGAAAGCTTAAGCTTCGAGGAACGCCTCGGCCTGCTCGCTGACCGCGAACTGACCGAGCGTGAAGACCGCCGCCTGCAGACTCGGCTACGTCAGGCCAAGCTCAAGCAGAGCGCCTGCCTGGAAGACATCGACTGCCGCACCCCGCGTGGCCTCGACAAGGGGCTGATCGCCCAACTGGCCACTGGCGAATGGATCCATGACGGACTCAATGCCATCCTCGTCGGGCCCACCGGCGTCGGCAAGACCTGGATCGCCTGCGCGCTCGCTCATCACGCCTGTCGCCAGGGTTATACCGTGCGCTACCTGCGCCTGCCTCGGCTGTTTGAAGAACTGCGGCTTGCCCATGCCGACGGCCGCTTCCCCAGGCTCATGCAGGCGCTGGCCAAGATCCATCTGTTGCTGCTCGATGACTGGGGACTGACGCCCCTTGATGCCGAAGCGCGGCGTGACTTGCTGGAACTGCTCGACGATCGCCATGGCCAGCGCTCGACACTCGTCACTAGTCAGCTACCGGTCGATCACTGGCACGAGATCATCGGCGATCCGACGCTCGCCGACGCGATCCTCGACCGCTTGGTCCACAACGCCTATCGAATCACCCTCAAGGGCGAATCGATGCGCAAACGCAAGGCGAAAAAGTTGACGGCGACACCCCGCAACAAGTAACAATGAACCCTGCGTCGCTTCGCTCCGACTGCCCCGGCCGAATCACGCTGGAATCACCGGCCGAATAATCCTGGAACAGGTGGCCGAATCGCGTGGAATACGCA
>JALWPC010000122.1 GCA_026995265.1 Paracoccaceae bacterium | reverse complement strand
CGAAGCTCGACACCAGCCCGCCCTCCAGCCAGCCGCAGGCATGGAGCATAAAGTTAACGCCCCCCAGCAGAGCCGCGTTCAGCGTATTGGCGCTCTCAAAGGCCGCCTGCGCATCGGGCAGCTTGGCTCCGCACAGCGCCCCGCCGGAGCGGAAGGGCAGCCCGAGGCGGCGCGCCAACTGCCCTGCCCCATAGAGGATCTTGCTGGCTTCCGGCGTGCCAAAAGTCGGCGCGCCCGAGCCCATGTCAATGGAGGTCACAAACGCGCCGAAAATCACCGGCGCGCCGGGGCGGACAAGCTGGGCATAGGCAATGCCCGCCAGCGCTTCGGCCAGCACCTGCGTCAGCGTGCCCGCCACCGAAACCGGCGCCATCGCGCCCCCCACGATGAAGGGCGAAATTATGCAAGCCTGCCCTGCGGCGGCATACACCTCCAGCGCCCCGACCATGATCGGGTCAAAGGTCAGCGGCGAGTTGATATTGATCAGCGAGGTCATCACCGCGTTTTCATCCACGAAATCCGCGCCGAACAGAATCTTCGACATTTCCAGCGAGTCCACCGCCCGCTCGGGCGCCGTCACCGACCCCATATAGGGCTTGTCGCTCAGGGTCATATGGGCATAGAGCATGTCCAAATGCCGCTTGTTCACCGCCACATCGGTGGGCTCGCACACCGTGCCGCCGGAGTGGTGCAGGTATTGGCTCATATAGCCAAGCTTCACGAAATTGCGGAAATCCGCAATGGTGCCATAGCGCCGCCCGCCCTCCATATCCCGCACAAAGGGCGGGCCATATACGGGGGCGAGCACCAGAGATTTGCCGCCGATTTCCACCGTCCGCGCGGGGTTGCGGGCGTGCTGCACAATCCGCCCCGGGGCGGTTGCGCACAGCCGCCGCGCCAGCCCGCGCGGTATTCGCACGCGGTCCCCCTGCACATCCGCCCCGGCCTCTTTCCAGCGGGCCAGCGCCGCGGGGCAGTCGGCAAAGCTCACGCCGAACTCTTCCAGCACCGTTTCCGCATTGGCCTCGATCACCTCGATCGCCTCTGCGGTCAGAATCTCGAAATTCGGAATATTCCGCTCGATATATTTCGCCGTTTCAAAGCTCACCCTGCTGCGCGACGCCCGACGCGCCGCGCCGCCCCCACGGGCCCGCCGCGCACGGGGCTTTGATTCGGGGCTGATAGCGGATTCGGGCATGGGCGGGCTCCTGAAAAATGAAATTTTCCGCCTTATAATAGCATCCCCCGGCCCCCGTGCCATATATTCCCGCCCAAATGCGCCCTATCTGCGACATGCGCTTGCGCGAATCTCTGCATCCCTCTAACTAGCCCCATGACAGATACATCCCACGCCCGCCTTCTCATCATCGACTTTGGCTCGCAGGTCACGCAGCTTATCGCGCGCCGCCTGCGGGAGCTGAATGTTTACTGCGAAATTCACCCGTTCAACAAGGTTGACGCCGCTTTTCTGGCGGATTTCGCGCCCAAAGCCGTCATCCTTTCCGGCGGCCCTGCCAGCGTGCTTGATGCAGGCTCGCCGCGCCCGCCCGAAGCGGTGTTTGAGCTTGGCGTGCCGGTGCTGGGCATTTGCTATGGCCAGCAGGTGATGATGCACATGCTAGGCGGCAAGGTGGAAACCGGCCATGGCACCGCCGAATTCGGCCGCGCCTATGTGACGCCCGAAGGCACCCTACCCCTTCTGGAGGGCTGGTTCGAGAGCGGCAAAGAGCAGGTCTGGATGTCCCACGGCGACCATGTCAGCGAAATCGCCCCCGGTTTTGCGGTCTACGGCACCTCCCCCAACGCGCCCTTTGC
>JALWPC010000121.1 GCA_026995265.1 Paracoccaceae bacterium | reverse complement strand
AAGCTTCTGGCGGCGCTCCGGGGCGGCATAAAAACCGTGCTGATTCCGGCGGATAACGAGAAGGACCTCGCGGAAATTCCCGATAACGTAACGGAAGGGCTGGAGCTGATTCCGGTGTCCAATGTGATGGACGTGCTGGAGGTGGCGCTGGAGCGTATGCCAGAGCCCATCGAGTGGGACGAGTTGGCGGCAGCCGCTGCGCTTGAGGCCACAAAGGGAGCAGCCGCGCAGGTGGCGCATTAAACATAACCAAGTGTAGGGCGGGTTTTAACCCGCCATCTGAAAACACGCTTTTGGGCGTGTTTTCTTTTGCTGCTATGTAATAATAAGTCGTAATATCAATGTGATACGGGCCTTTCTTTCACTCCACTAAACTAGTTTAGTAGAGTAGGTCCGAACCCGCTCGCTGCGCGGTTTTCACGAAATTTGGAATTAGGTCTACACTTGCATTGTATTTGTCATAAACTGCGCAAACCAAGTCATACGGGCGCCAGATTCGGCGGGAGACCCGATCACCAACGGAGGATATTATGAAAAAATTTGCACTTGTTTCGGTGCTTGCGCTCGGCGTGGCCGTGCCCGCCATGGCTGTTGACCTTACGGTTTATACGGCGGTAGAGGCCGAAGACCTCGCCCGCTATGCTGCCGCCTTTAACGAGGACCACCCCGATATTCACATCAACTGGGTGCGGGATTCCACCGGTGTGATCACCGCCAAGCTATTGGCTGAGCGTAATAATCCGCAGGCGGATGTGATCTGGGGCCTCGCCGCGACATCGCTTTTGCTGATGAAGGGTGAGGACATGCTGGAGCCCTATGCCCCCGCTGGTGTTGAAAACCTCGACCCGAAATTCGTTGACAGTTCCAACCCGCCTTACTGGACGGGCATGGATGCCTGGGTGGCTGCGATTTGCTATAATACGGTGGAGGGCGAGGCCAACGGCGTGCCCGCGCCCACAAGCTGGGCAGACCTGACAGACCCCGTTTACGCGGGCCAGATCATCATGCCGAACCCGAATTCCTCGGGCACCGGTTTTCTTGATGTCTCAAGCTGGTTACAGATGTTTGGCGAAGAGGGCGGCTGGAATTATATGGACGCGCTGCACGCCAATATTTCCCGCTACACCCACTCCGGCTCGGCCCCTTGTAAGCTCGCGGCGGCGGGTGAAACCACCATCGGGGTTTCTTTTGCCTTCCGTGGTGCCAAGTCCAAGGCCGCTGGTGCGCCCATCGAGATTATCGTGCCAACCGAGGGCGTAGGCTGGGATATGGAAGCCACCGCGATTGTGGCGGGCACGGCCAATCTGGAAGCCGCGCAAACGCTGGTGGACTGGACCATCACCCGCAAGGCCAACGAGCTTTACAACCAGGGTTACGCGGTTGTCGCTTACCCGGGCGTGGCACAACCTGTGGAGTATTTCCCCGAGGGGCTTGTGGATGCGATGATCGAAAATGATTTCGAGTTTGCCGCCAATAATCGCGGGGCTATTCTGGAGGAGTGGGCCAGCCGGTATGACGGTAAATCCGACCCAAAATAAGGGCTTGGAAGGGGCGGTTTCGGCGGCCCCTTCCCCCCGATTTCAAGGATAAACCCATGCTCGATTCCGCGCCGTCTGTTTACCTGCGCATTGAAAACCTCTGGAAGACTTTCGGCGATTTTACCGCTTTGCGGGATATAACGCTGGAGGTATTCGAGGGTGAATTCCTGTGCTTTCTTGGCCCCTCGGGCTGCGGGAAAACCACGCTTTTGCGCGCCATTGCCGGGCTGGATTTGCAGAGCGAGGGCAGGGTGGAGCAGGCGGGAAAAGACGTCTCCAACCTGCCGCCAGCGGCGCGGGATTTCGGCATTGTGTTCCAGTCCTACGCGCTGTTTCCCAACCTGACGATTGAAAAAAACATTGCCTACGGGCTGGAGAATGCCGGGCGTTCGCGCGCTGAAGTAAAGGCCCGCGTGGCCGAGCTTCTGGCACTTGTCGGCCTGCCGGAGCAGGGCAGAAAATACCCTGCGCAGCTTTCCGGCGGGCAGCAGCAACGCATTGCGCTGGCCCGCGCCATTGCCACCAACCCCGGCCTTTTGTTGCTCGATGAGCCGCTATCGGCGCTCGATGCCAAGGTGCGGGCCTTCCTGCGCCACGAGGTGAAAGAGCTGCAACGCAAGCTTGGAATCACCACCGTGATGGTGACCCATGATCAGGAAGAGGCGCTTTCCATGGCCGACCGGATTGTGGTGATGAACCACGGCACCATTGAGCAGGTCGGCACGCCGCTGGAGGTTTACCGCGACCCGGCCAGCCTGTTCGTGGCCGATTTTATCGGGGCGATGAACCAGATTCCGGCCCAGGCTTTGGGCAAGACCATCAAGATAGGCGATATTGAATTGCGTTGTGATAACAACACTTTAACCGGCTCCGCCATTGCCACCATTCGGCCAGAAGATGTGCTTCCGGTGAAAACGGCAAGGGAAAATACCGTTGAAGTCCACGTAAACGCCTTGGAATTCCTCGGCTCGTTCCTGCGCGCCGAACTTGCCCATAGCACCATGGGCGGCACCCCCCTTATGGCTGATTTTTCCATCAATGCCGCCCGCCGTTTGGGGCTGGCGCAGGGGGCCAGCCTGCTGGTCCAACTCCCCGCTGACCGGCTCAAAACCTTCCCCGAGGCGGGATAGATGCGCGGCAGAGCGTTAAAGCCCAAGCTCGGGCGGGATGACCTCGCGCATCGCGGTTTTATGGCCGTGATCGGGCTTTACCTGATCATCGCGCTGGCGCTGCCGCTTTATGCGATGCTCAGCAAGGCCTTCACCACCTACCACTTTGACCTGAGCCAATACGAGGTGCAGGTGAGCGACGAGGCGGGCACCTTTGGCCCTGTGCAAAGCCTCGCCAGCCTCAACACGCCGCCCGTGTTTGAGAAACTCGCCACAAGCACCAACGGTCGCCTTGGCCTCACCAAGCTTTTCCCAGATTTCAGCTTTCGTAGCCCGGTGATGTATCGCTTTCGCGGCACCAGTGAGAGCGCGGTTTACCTGATTGGCTCTGAGCGCCATACGGGGCCGGATTGGGTGGAGCTGACCAGCAACAGCTTTCGCCGCGTCGTCATCCGCCCCGTGGCCGAGCGCGGGCTGGCCAACTTCCGCACCTATTTCTCGACGCCTGCGCTTTTTCAGTCGGTCAAAAACTCGCTGACCATTGCCGCGATCGTCACCGCCATCACCGTCTCGCTGGCCTTCTGGTTTGCTTACGGGTTGGCGCGCAGCAAAATGCACCTTAAAGGCGTGTTCCGCATGGTGGCGATGATGCCAATTTTGGTGCCCTCGCTGCTGCCCGGCATTGCACTCCTCTACCTGTTTTCCGCCCGCCAAGGGATGCTGAAAGCCCTGATGTTCGGGCATGACATCAACGGCCCCATCGGCATTGTCATCGGCTCGGTGTTCTTCACCTTCCCGCACGCCATGATCATCATTTCCACCGCGCTTTCCATCGCGGATGCCCGCCTGTTCGAGGCCTCGGACTCCCTCAAAGCCTCCCGCTGGCGCACCTTCTGGACGGTCACCATCCCCGGCGCCCGCTACGGGCTGTTCTCGGCGGCCTTTGTGGTGTTCAACCTCGTGATCACTGATTTCGGCCTGCCAAAAGTGATTGGTGGCAACTACAACATGCTGGCGGTGGACATTTACAAACAGGTGATCGGCCAGCAGAATTTCGAGATGGGGGCGGTGGTGTCCATCGTGTTGCTCCTTCCCGCGCTTCTGGCCTTTGCCATCGACCGCCGGATGCAGAAAAAACAGGTGGCGCTGCTCACCGCCCGCTCGGTGGTGTATGAACCCAAGCCCAACCGCCGGATGGACTGGATTTTCTTTGCCTATGCCAGCGCGGTGGCGGTGTTTATCGCCGGCATTATCGCCACCTGCCAGTTTGCGGCGCTGATCAAGCAATGGCCCTACAACCTGTCGCT
The DNA here is from genome assembly GCA_026995265.1 of Paracoccaceae bacterium. Taxonomy (GTDB): domain Bacteria; phylum Pseudomonadota; class Alphaproteobacteria; order Rhodobacterales; family Rhodobacteraceae; genus UBA3077. The sequence continues at coordinate 3,512 of JALWPC010000121.1, read as the reverse complement.
GTCGCTGAAAAACTACGATTTTTCGCGGATGGACGGGGGCGGCTGGGGGGCTTACGCCAACTCGCTGCAACTCGCCATTCTCACCGCGATCATCGGCACGGTGGTGGTGTTCCTCGGGGCCTATATGGTTGAAAAGACACGGGGTTTTGAAAAGGGCAGGGCCGTGTTTCAGGGCCTCGCCATGTTGCCCATGGCCATTCCGGGCATGGTGCTGGGCATTGCCTATATCTTCTTTTTCAATAATCCCGCCAACCCGCTGCACGTCATCTACGGAACCATGATTATCCTCGTGGTCTCCACCGTCACCCACTTTTACACCGTCAGCCACCTCACGGCGGTGACGGCGCTCAAGCAGATGGACGGGGAATTTGAAAGCGTTAGCCAGTCGCTCAAACAGCCGTTTTACAAGCTCTTTTGGCGGGTGACGGTGCCGGTTTCCCTGCCCGCGATCCTGAATATCTCGATATATCTGTTTGTTAACGCGATGACGACGGTTTCGGCGGTGGTGTTTCTCTATTCCACCGATACCGCGCTGGCCTCGGTGGCGGTGCTGAATATGAACGACGCTGGCGACATTGCCCCCGCCGCCGCCATGGGGATGATGATTTTCTACACCAATGCGGGCGCGCGCATCCTGCATGCGCTCATAAGCAAAGGCATCCTCAAACGCTCGAATGCGTGGCGCAAAAGCGGCTAAATCCGCTTTACTTCGGGCGCGATACGGCTATCTTGCCCCATGCTGCGGGCGTGGTGGAATGGTAGACACGCCAGACTTAAAATCTGTTGGCCAATAGGCCGTGGGGGTTCAAGTCCCCCCGCCCGCACCAGAATTCAAAACGTCTGCAAGGCAGGCAATCCAGCCCGACACCCCATAAAAAAACCCGCAGCCGAAACTGCGGGTTTCTGTGTTTACGGGATGCGGTTTACTCGCCCACAACCTTGATCCGGCCTTCGACGGTTTCATGCACACCGCCCTGGTCGATGATGTAGTTGATCACATCATTGGCCATCAGGTTGCCGTTGCCAGTGTCAATCAACATCCGGCCGCCGCCGAGCATGCCATAACCGTCACCGCCACCCATGGCGTAGTTGTTGGTGGCAAAGGTATAGGTAGCGTTTACGTCCACTTCACTGTCGCCGATCATCAGTTTCACGATGCGCGAACCCGCAGGGGCGGTCGGGTCATAGACAATGCTCATGCCCGAGATTTGCGGGAAGCGGCCGGAGCCGTCTTCAACGCGGCTCACGCCGTTCTCCATAGCATCGAGAATTTGCTGGCCGGTGATCTCGGTCATCACGGTGACGTTGCCAAAGGGCAGCTCGGTGAGGATGTCACGGCGGGTCAGCACGGTGCCCGCGTCATATTCGCGGTCACCCCGAATACCGCCGCCATTGGCCATGGCCACATCGGCTCCGGTGGCCCAGCGCATGGCGTCGGCCACAAGGTTGCCTATAGCGGTTTCCTGCCCGCGCACCGAGTTGCGGCGGGAGTCGAGCGGGCCATCGGTGGCGCCGATTTCCACGTTCAGGCTTTCATCCAGCCGGGTTTTGAACGAATCCACCATGGCCTGGGTGTCCGGATCCGGCTCTACATTGGCGGTGTCGATAAAGCGGAAGTTCGGGGTCCAGCTGATATGGCGCTTGCCGTGCTTTTCTCCGATGGTAACGGCAAGGTCCAGCGGGGCGAGCACGCGGCCGTCAATGCCGGTTTCCACATAGGCGGTGCGACCGTCATAGAAGGTGCCGTAAACGTGGTCGTCGCCAGAGATGATTACATCAAAGGCATTGCTGCGAATCAGGCGGCGGTCGTTCGAGCGGTCGGTTTGCACCACACCGATCACGATATCCGCCCCGTCCTCGCGGGCGGCGCGCGCAGCGGCGACACCACTTTCAACCGTTGGCCCGAAGACCAGATCACCAGAGGAGGTCACTTCGGGTGTGGTATCCTGCGCCACCGGCACCAGCGCAACTTTGATGCCTTCGATCTCTTTCATCATCGTGCCGCCAACGCCGACAACGGCAGAGCCGTCGGCGTTGGTCATGTTGACCGCCGCCCACGGATAGGCCGAAACCGCTGATTTCTCGATGAAGTTATTTACGCCGAAATCGAACTCGTGGTTGCCCGGCACGGCAATGTCGAACGGCACCTGATTGGTGAGGTCGATCATATTCTGGCCATGGTCGAAGCCCGAAAGAATGGAGGGCGAAAGCATGTCGCCGTCAAACACATAGATGAAGTTCGGGTGCGCTGCGCGCTCGGCCTTGGCTACCGCGTTCAGGCGGGCTACGCCGCCACGCCCATGTTTGGCGTCAAAATTATATAGGTCGCCAACGCCCAGAATGGTGATGTTAACGGTCTGCGCATAGGCGCCAGACATAAGAACGGTGCTCAGCGCCGTGGCCCCGAGGGCCATCTTGAGTGCGCGTTTGGTGAGTTTCATGTGGTTTCCTTCCCGTGGAATATTATTATTAAGCCATGCCCGCCAAAAACGGGCGACCGCGACACTTTGCGCGATTCCTTTGCTAAACTCAAGGGTAGGGTGGTTTTAACCCGCCATTATTCTTCGCCTGCGAAGGCGGCTTCCAACTCGTCCCGCCGCTCATCGGTGATTTTGGCAAACAACATGTCGGGCGTGGTGAAGGTATGGCCAACGGGCAGGGCGCTCAGGGCCGCGTCTAGGTCGTCCGGCCAAACTGCATCTTCCGCGTTCATCGCTGCGAGGATGGTTTTGGCGGAATCAGGGATATAAGGCCCCGAAAGCACACCATAAAGCCGGATAAGATTAAGCGCAAAACGCACAATCGCGGCAGCGTCCTCGGGGCTGTCCTTGAAAACCACCCACGGCGCGGCGGCTTGCAGATATTCGTTGCCCGCCGCCCAAATGGCACGCAGGTCTGCCGCTGCCTTGCGCAGCTCCACCGCTTCCATATTGGCCTCGTAAGCCTTCAGGCGCTTGGCGATTTCGGCGCTCACAGCGGCCTCGGCCGCGCCATAGCTGCCACCCGCCGGCACCTCTTCGCCAAATTTCCCACGGCAAAACTTGGTCACGCGGCTGATAAAATTCCCCAGCACATCGGCGAGGTCTTTGTTAATGCCGCCCTGAAAGCTCTCCCACGTGAAATTGCTGTCACTGCTTTCCGGCGCGTTGCTGAGCAGCCACCAGCGCCAGTAATCACTCGGGAAAATCTCCAGCGCCTGATTCATGAAAATCCCGCGCCCTGCCGAGGTGGAAAACTTGCCGCCCTCATAGGTGAGCCAGTTATAGGATTTGATGAAATCCACCAGCTTCCAGGGTTCGCCGCTGCCCATCATGGTGGCCGGAAAGCTGAGCGTATGGAAGGGCACGTTATCCTTGCCCATGAATTGCACATAGCGCACATCATCGGCACCTTTATCGGTGCGCCACCAGCGCTCCCATTCTGAGTCCGGTTTGCCATTGGCATCGGCCCATTCGGCGGTAGCCCCGATATATTCAATCGGCGCATCAAACCATACGTAAAAAACCTTGCCC
>JALWPC010000120.1 GCA_026995265.1 Paracoccaceae bacterium | reverse complement strand
TGCTCGACCACATCCCGCAGGGTAACAAAATTCCCTGCCCGCTTGGACATTTTGAACGGCTCACCGTTTTTGAACAGCCGCACCAGTTGGCAGAGCTTTATATCCAGCGGCACCTTGCCCTCGGACAGGGCCGAAACGGCGGCCTTCATGCGCTTGACATAGCCGCCATGGTCGGCGCCAAACACGTCTATCAGCTCGTCAAAGCCGCGCGCGACCTTGTCATAATGATAGGCAATATCGGGGGCGAAATAGGTCCAGCTTCCGTCGGATTTCTGCACGGGGCGGTCGACGTCGTCCCCATGCGCGGTGGACTTGAACAGGGTCTGCTCGCGCGCCTCCCAATCTTCCGGCAGCTTGCCTTTGGGGGGCGGCAGGGTGCCGGTATAGATCAGGCCCTTGGCCTTGAGGTCGGCAATTGCCGCCTCGATCCTGCCGGAGCCGTAGAGGGTTTTTTCGGAGAAAAACACATCCATTTTCACCCCCAGCGCAGCGAGGTCGGCGCGGATGAGGTCCATCATCGCATCGGTGGCGAAGGTGCGCACTTCCGCCAGCCAGTCGCTTTCCGGCTTGCCGATCAGGCTGTCGCCATATTTGGCCTTCAGCGCCTCGCCCACGGGGATAAGATAGTCGCCGGGGTAAAGCCCTTCGGCGATCTCGGGGGCATGGCCGCAGGCCTCGCGGTAGCGCTCATAGGCCGAGCGGGCCAGCACATCCACCTGCGCGCCGCCATCGTTGATGTAATATTCGCGGGTCACGTTATAACCGGCAAAATCCAGCAGGCTGGCCAGCGCGTCGCCAAACACCGCGCCGCGGGTATGGCCCACATGCAGGGGGCCGGTGGGGTTGGCGGAGACATATTCCACATTCACCTTGCGCCCCGCGCCGATATTGGAGCGGCCAAAATCGGGGCCCTTGGCGAGGATTTCGGGGATAAGCCCCCGAAACACCGCCGGATCAATCCGCAGGTTAAGGAACCCCGGCCCCGCAACATCGGCGCTCAGCACGCGGGCATCTTCGGCCAGCAACCCCGCCAGAGCCTCGGCAATATCGCGGGGCTTCATGCGCGCGGGTTTGGCCAGAACCATCGCCGCATTGGTGGCAAGGTCGCCATGCAAGGGGTCGCGCGGCGGCTCAACCGTGACATTGGCAAAGCTCAGGCCTTCGGGTAGTGTGCCAGCGGCCACCAGCGCCTCCAGCTTCTCGATCACAACGGATTTTATCTCGGCAAACAGGTTCATATCAACATTCCAGCATCAGTTTCCGCGGGCCATACCATATGGCACCCGAAAGGGCCAGCGCGCAAGCGGAATGGCCGAAACATGAGGGGAAAACGCGCGAGGTGTCCCTATTGCAAACGGTTTGGAAACCTTAAATCTCCGTGCCATCCATCCGATCTTAAAAACTACATTCCTAGGAATCTATATACCTAGGAATGTAGTTATTTTAGACGACTGATTAATTATTTTATTTCATCATGTTATGCGATTTTGAGTAAAATTTTTCCGGAAAGAGAAAATAGGAAGTCGCGGCTATTTAAGCCCGCGAATACCTTCGCGCTGTTGCAAGGCATACCTATCTGTCATCCCCGCAATATAGTCCGAAATCTTGCGGGCCTGCGCCAGTTCGCCCGTGGCTCGCCACCCCTCTGGCAGGCGCGAAGGCTCGGCCATAAAAGCCGCAAACAGGTCCCGCACCACCTGCGCGGTTTCCACCCGCATTTTTTTCACGGTTTCGTGCCGATACATATGGCCAAACAAAAAGGCGCGGATCTCCTTCAACTCATCCCAGAGGCCGTTTGAAAACCGCACCACCGGCCAC
>JALWPC010000119.1 GCA_026995265.1 Paracoccaceae bacterium | reverse complement strand
TCATCATTATGAAAGCGCCAAAAACCGCCACCGGCTTTGCCAGCGCCATCGGGGAAAGCCCGGCGGTCATCATCACCACCAGCTCGCTTTCGGTGTAAAGCTTGTTGAGGGCAAAAAGCGAGGCGGCCAGCGCGGAAACGGGCAGGGTGACCATAAGAACGCGCGGAATGAGATAGGAGGTGATTTCAAGGAAAACGAGGGCCGACTGCCCGCTTTCGATCACGTTGTCAATCAGCGGCAGGGCTTGCGCCAGCCACAAGATCCCAGCGATCACCAGCGAGAAAAACCCGAATGGCCCGATGAGCTGGGCGAGGAAGTATCTGTTGAGTCGATTTAACATCTGGCTTCCTGCCTATTGGCAATATGCAAACGGGTCAAGGGAGACTGGCCACCTGCGCGGCGATGGGTGCCTTCCCGCCGCTCCGACGCCTCCCGCCCGTCGGCGCACGATTTGCTCCGCAAATCGACCCCTCCCGTTGGGCCGCGCCTCGGCTTGCGCCATCGGCAGGTGGGATTTCATCCCCCCTCTGGCGCAAGCGCCATTCACCCCCTTGAAGCGGACCTGCCCGCGTGTTCGTATTTGACCACACCCGCGTGGCAAAGTCCCTAAAAGACCCGCAACAAGCACAATGTCGGCAGCGCGGCGCGCGCATGGCCTTGCAACCGGCACACCCCCTGACGCGCCGCCACCGAGCGTAAGCGAGGCCACCGCCCGTCAGGGCCCCTGGTTTTTCGCCTGCGAAAAACCTGCCTTTGCCGAGTGGGGGGCTGGGCGGAGGCTAAACATCACCGCTGAACGGTTGGCCCTCCCCGAGGCAAAGGCACGCTGGGTTGGCTGGGCGGTTTGAAGGTGAATGACACGCTATGGGGGTGTGGTGAGGGGCCGTTACCGGCGGTTTCATGCTTCCCCTGCCGGAATAGATGGATTCAAACTTTCCAAACCGGAAACGGGTGTTATAGTGCTGTTATATTGTGCAAAATTCAGGAGTCACCATGTTTTCCAATTCCATTTTCAACGCTATTTTCACGGCCACCCTGCTGGCCACACCGTTGGCCGCCCAGAACGGCATTCCGTGGTGCGAGCGTGCCGGGGCAAGCTCTGTGCAGGGTGCCTATGCGCTGATCGATCAGGGCGATACCATCCTGAACCAGCTCAGCGACTGTTCCCAGGTCAACCTGATGGCCTGCGAGCAGGCGCTCGGCTATTATCAGGCCGCCGAGCAGCAAATATCGCAGGTGTTTTTCGAGGCCAAGGGCGAAGCCTGCACCTATTGCGATATTACCGCAATCGGTGATGTGGCCGGCGAGCTGGCCATTCGGGGAGACCAGTTCACCCAGGCGCTGCAATGGGATGTGGACCTGCGCGGCGTCTGGAATGATTACCAGACATGGAAAGACGCCCCCTATTGCAACGCCCCCGCCAGCGCACCGCCTGTTCTGCCCGCGCCCCCCGCCGCCGCCCCTGCCGGCTGCACCTTTGTCGAAGAGGTGCCGGGGTTCTACCTGCCTGACAGCGAGAATTCAGACATAGAGAATGTCTCGGTTGAAGAATGCCGCGGGATTTGTAATGCCAATGATTGGTGCCGCTCCTATGATTATAATCGCGCCGCCCGGGCCTGCCAGCTTCATAGTCAGACGGCGGCCGATGTGGCGCTCCTGAACGCCTTCAATGACCAGATCAGCCATTTCACCTGCTTGGGCCGCTAGGCTGAAAAAAGGATATGCAAAAATGAAATACACATCCCGTTCCCTCTGTGCCGCTACGCTCTGCGCCGTGGCTGCCGCCGCCCCGTTTTCCGCTCTGGCGCAGGCCGCTCCGGCCTGCGAGCAGGCCTACGGGGCTGATATGAACCAGTTGGTTGATGATGTCAGCTATGCCTATAAGTGGATGGAAGACACGTTCAGCACCACCTGGCAAAGCTACGGGTTCAACTGCAATTATAATTCAGCCGCCCGCCAAGCCTGCACCACCGCTGCAGAGCGTTTAAGCTCGGCCGCGTATGCCGGACAAAGGATCGTGCAACAGGCCAGCGCTTCCGGCTGCTTTAGCTGCACCACAGATTACTTGTGGCGCGTCGCCTATGAACTCGATGATTTCGCCAACAAGCTGGCGGCGCAGCATTTTGCGTCGGATGGCAGCGTCATGCTGACCGAAATGCTGCATAACCGTGTGAATGGCGTGTTTGAGTGCAGCGCAAATGGCAACAGCACCACGGCCCAGCCCCCTTTGCCAGGCCTGCCGCCTGCCAATAATGGCCAATCCGGCCCAGCCACCCTTGCGCCGCCCCCCGGCGGGGCCTGCACAAGCGTCGATTCCTATGCGGGCGCGCGGCTGAACTCGGGCTTTGGCTGGGTGCTGGACAACAAGACCCTGCCGGACTGTGTCACCACCTGCGAAAATGAGCCCACCTGCACCGGTTATGACTATAACACCGCCACGGCTCAATGCGTGATCCGCTCGGAGACCATGGCGCAGGACGGGTTGGAAACCATCGCCGGCTGGACCCATTTTGAGTGCAATTGAGGCGCGGGTGGCTTGAGGTTTCCATGGCGAGGGCCTAGGGTTTGCGGGTAACAGATTCTGACCCCGAGCGAGGCCCTTATGGACATCATATATCTTGAAACCGACGCCAGCGCGCTGGCGGAGATCACCGGAAAACTTGCCGTTGTCATGGGGCCGGATGGCGCCATGAACACCCTCACCCGCAAGGCCAACACGCTGATGCGCGGGGCGCTGAAGCGGCTTTCCGAGGGCGAGGCCTGGGAAAAGCTGGCCGAGGGCAAAGGCATGGTGATCAAAGTGCCCGAGCGCATGGCGGCAAGCGCGCTTCTGGTGCTGAAATCCCCGCGCACACCCAGCGCCGCACTGGCGCGCAAGTTGGGGGCCTCGGTGGCCAAATTTGCAGGCCGGGAGCCTGTGACACTGGCGCTGGCCACACAGGCACGGGCAGAAGAGGTGCTCAACGGGCTGGTGCTGCGGGCCTATAGCTTTGAGCGGCATAAATCGGAGCCCAAAGAGGTGGCGGGCAAGGCCACCGTTATGGCCAATGGCGCTGAGGCGCTTAAAGAGCGCTTTGCGCCGCTGGCCGCCGTGGCGTCGGGGGTGCATTTTACCCGCGACCTCGTCAACGAGCCCGCCAACCACCTGACCACCAGCGAATTTGCCACCCGCCTTCAGGCGCTGGAAAAGCTCGGGGTGAAGGTGGAGGTGCTGGAAGAGGCCGCGTTGGAAAAGCTCGGCATGGGCAGCCTGCTTTGTGTTGGCCAAGGTTCGGAAAGCCCCTCGAAAGTGGTGGTCATGCAATGGCTGGGCGGCGGCGACGAGGCCCCCTTTGCGCTGGTCGGCAAGGGCGTGGTGTTTGACACCGGCGGCATCTCGATCAAGCCCGCTGCGGGCATGGAAGCCATGACCATGGACATGGGCGGCGCGGGGGTTGTCTCCGGCGTAATGAAGGCGCTGGCCACCCGCAAGGCCAAGGCCAATGTGGTCGGCGTGGTCGGGCTGGTGGAGAATATGCCGGACGGCAAGGCGACACGGCCCGGTGATGTGGTGACCTCGATGAAGGGCGACACCATCGAGGTGATCAACACCGACGCCGAGGGCCGCCTCGTGCTGGCTGACGTGCTTTGGTATACGCAAGAGCGGTTTGCGCCCAAGGGGATGATCAACCTCGCGACGCTTACGGGGGCGATCATGGTCGCGCTTGGCCATGAAAAGGCCGGGGTGTTCTCCAATGACGATGCGCTCTGCGCCGCCTTCCTGAAGGCCGCCGAGGCCGAGGGCGAGGGCGCGTGGCGGATGCCGTTGGCCAAGGCCTATGACAAGCTGATTGATACCCGCATGGCCGATATGAAAAACACCGGCGGGCGCATGGCGGGGTCGATTACAGCGGCGCAGTTCCTTCAGCGCTTTGTGAAGGACGGCACGCCGTGGATTCACCTCGATATTGCCGGTGTCGCCTCGCCGGGGCCAACGGATATGGCCCCAAAGGGCGCGACGGGCTGGGGGGTGCAGGCGCTCAACCGCCTGATTGCCGACCATTTCGAGAGCTAGGCTGTGGAGGTCCGTTTTTACCACCTCACCCAAAGCCCGCTGGAGCATACGCTCCCGGGGCTGCTTGCCAAGTCGCTGGAGCGCGGCTGGCGGGTGGTGGTGCAGGGCGGGGACGCGGCGCGGCTCCGGGTTCTGGATACCCACCTCTGGACCTATGCCGATGACAGCTTCCTGCCTCACGGGCTGGAAGGGCAGGGGGCAGAACAGCCGATTTGGCTGACGACTTCGGAGGACAACCCCAATAACGCGGGGGTGCTGATGCTGATCGACGGCGCGCGGGCCACGCCCGACCGCATGAAGGGCTTTGATCTGGTCACCCTGTTTTTCAACGGGGCCGACGAGGCCGCCGTGGCGCAGGCGCGGGCGGATTGGAAAGCGGCGACCGAGGCCGGTTTGCCCGCGGTTTACTGGGCGCAGGAAAACGGTGGCTGGGTGCAAAAGGCCAAGGCGGGCGCTTAGCTAAAACGAGGTGCTCCCGCCCATCGGCGCCGGATTTGCTGCGTAAATCGACGCCTCCCGTTGGGCGTGGCCTCGGCGACAGCCATTCCGGTACACGATAATTACATAGAACGAGACGATTCAAGTTTAATTCCGTTTGTTGCAGCCCAACTTGTCTAAATGGGTGGTTTTGGACTTTCAGCAGAAAAAACACAGCCAGCAAACGCTCCGGCGCGCCTCGCAGGATTGCAATTGAACCAGGGGTGTCAACATTGAGAGACGCCCTAAATGTCGCGAGCAGACAGAGGCTCTCTGATCAATATAACCAAAAATGATCAATGGGTTTTGTGCGTGCGACGCGCACTCCGAAATTCCACTGTAAATAGATAACAGCAATATTACGAAAGTTCGGAATTGCGATTTTCTCATGACTACTAACCTAGGTTAGTAGTCGCGTAATAGCGGTAATAATGCATATAAAACAAAATGATGCATGTCATTTTAAAATTCAGTTTTTCAATTTTACCTACTCAGAGGAAAGCAATGAAAGGTAGAATAGTAACCCCAGCAATATGCCCGGCTCCAGTGCAATGAAAACGGTTTAACCCCTATAGGACGATCGGGCGTTTGTCCGGCGGTGCCATGATCACAAGGTCACGACCAATCGGGACGTCCAAAAGCGGGCCCCGCGTGATTTACGCCTTGACCTGTTTCATCGGGTCAGTGTCAGGTGCGATCCGGAAATTTCTATCTTGCGAAAGCGCTCAAGATAGCGCATGCCCAAAAGCGAAGTGTCCAGTTCGCCGCCATTGACGGTGGCACGGACATGTCTGTCGGTAAAGCGCCCGAGGGTGAGGCTGTCCAGGGTGATCCGCGCCATAGGTACAACGCCGTTGGCGGTGCTTGCGCGGCCGGAATATATCAGGTCTCCCACCGGATAACCCAGATATTCGGCGTCTTTCGCGGTGAGCACAATATCAGAGGCCCCGGTATCGATGACAAACTGGATCTTTTTTCCGTTCACGCCCACTTCGGCATAAAAATGCCCGTCACGCGCGCGGGTAAAGGTAACCGTGCCGCGCTCGTTCATGACCGCGCGTTCGGGGTAAATCGAGGCTTCTATGCGGTCGCGCAAACTATAGGCTCCGATAGCCCCGACAAAGATTAACCCCCAAATAGCGGCCTGCTGAAGGGTTTTGTTGAGCTGTCCGCGGCTGGAAATAATCATTGAACCGCCGACCACAAGAAGGATCAGGATCAGATATACCAGAACGGCTTGATCATCGCTACTCAGATCACGCATTTACACCCCTAGACCAATATCTTTTATGCCGTCTATCACAAATTGCACTGAAAGGGCAGCCAAAAACATACCGAGCAGGCGGCTGACGAGATTTATGCCGGTTTGGCCCAGCAGATGCTCTAATACGCCGCTGAGCATAAACATGGTAAACACCAACAACAGCACCGCGGCCATAACGCCAAAAACCATAGCTTGGCCGATAAGCTCCGGCTGTTGCCCCGTGAGCAGGATCATGGTGGTCATTGCACCGGGGCCGGCGATCAGCGGCATGGCCAGCGGAAAGACAGACGGGTCCGGTGCAGGCTCAGCCTGATTTTCGCGACGCTCGGTTCGTTTTTCAAACAGCATTTCTATGGCGGTGAGGAATAAAAGCAGGCCGCCGGAAATGCGAAAGGCCGGCATGCTGATTCCAATGATGGACAACACGGTTTCGCCAGCCAACCCGAATACCGCCAGAATGGCAGCGGCCGTGAGGCAGGCGCGAATGGCAATCCCGCGCCGCTGGGTTTTGCTATTGCCCTGGGTGACCGCCACAAAAAGCGGAGCTAGCCCGATCGGGTCTATGATCACGAAAAGTGATACAAAAGCGGTAATGGCGAGGTCTGAATTCATGCACGTCTTTCTGCAGATTTGCTCTGTAACTCTGGCGGTGTTTTTGCGGCGATGCAAGCAGTGTTTGGGCCATAGGGCATTTTCAACTGAATGTTATTCGTTTTTTACGGCGTTCGGCGGTAGCCTGAAAGGGCGAAAAATGGAGCTGGCAATGTCGGGGCAAGAAATTGATGCAGATACAGTGCGGGCGTGGCAGGTTGCCGGCGTGGATTTTACCCTGGTAGATACCCTCCCGCCAAGCGCCTTTCAAAAGGGCCATTTGCCCGGCGCCATTCACATTATGTCTGACAATATTCTCGGGCAGGCCGCGCAGGTGCTGCCCGACAAAGCCGCGCCGGTTGTGGTTTACTGCGCCAGTGAACGGTGCAGGCGGGCGGGGCTTTCGGCGGCGCGGCTGGAAAGCCTGGGCTATACCGATGTCTACCATTTCGCCGGGGGCAAGCGGGCATGGCAAGAGGCGGGCTATCCGTTTGCGTAGGGTGGGTGCTCGCACCCCCCATTACCCACGCTCCAGCCGCTCCAACGCCTTCATCCACAGGCTTTCGGCGCGCTCGAGCCCCTGCATGACCTCCTTGCGCTTCTTGGTCCATTTCTCGATTTCCTCGTGGTCGCCGCGCTCGTAAAGCGCCTTGTTGCCCAGGCGGCGGTCGATGTTGTCGCGCATTTCCTCGAGCTTGGCCACCCGCGCCTCGCATCTGGCCACCTCGGCCCGCAGCCCCGCACCGGGCTTGGGCTTTGGGGCGGGCTTCGCGGGTTTGGGCTTTTTCTTGGCCGGGTCCTTCACCGCCCCGCCGCGCTCGGAAAGCAGCATCCGGCGGTAGGCGTCCATGTCGTCGTGATACGGGGTCACTGCGCCATCTTTCACCAGCCACAGGCGGTCAGCAACCAGTTCAACGAGGCTGGAGTCGTGGCTCACCAGAATCACCGCGCCGTTATAGGCGGTGAGCGCCTGCACCAGAGCCTCGCGGGATTGGATGTCCAAATGGTTGGTGGGCTCGTCCAGAATGATCAGATGCGGGGCGTCGATGGTGGCCAGCAACATGGAAAGCCGCGCCTTCTGGCCGCCCGAGAGCCTGGCCACCACGGTTTCCACCGCCTCGGCCCCAA
>JALWPC010000118.1 GCA_026995265.1 Paracoccaceae bacterium | reverse complement strand
TGTGGTGGGCCGCGCCGGGCATGGACAGCTACATGATCGTGTATATATCCTTCATTGCCGCCTTTGTCGGCGCGGAATATATCATCGTGTTTGCCAATGCCATGCTGCCCGACCTCGTGGAGCCCGAGGATGTGGGGCGGCTCTCGGGCTATGGCTGGGCGCTGGGCTATGTGGGCGGGCTGATCACCCTTGTGATCTACCTGCTGTTTATCTCCACCGCGCCGGGAAAGGACACCACGCTGATCGGTATGGCACCCATCTTCGGGCTGGACACGGCCCTGGGCGAGCCGGCGCGGGCCTCGGGGCCAATATCGGCGCTATGGTTCATTGTCTTTGCCATTCCGCTGTTCCTGTTTACGCCGGACCGTCCCAAAGGCGGGGCTGCGACGGTGGGGGAACGCATGCCGGGACTGAGGGAGAGCCTGGGGCTGATCGGAAAGAAAACCGAATTATGGATGTTTTTCCTCGCCTCGCTGCTCTATCGCGACGGGCTGGCGGTGCTGTTTTCCTTCGGGGCAATCTATTCCGCCGGAGTGCTGGACTGGGGGGCGTTTGAACTGGGTATTTTCGGCATTGCCGCCATAACGGCGGGGATATTCGGGGCGTGGATCGGCGGTTGGCTGGATGGCCGCAAAGGGCCGATGCCGGTGGTGCTGTTCTCGATTCTGGTGTTGCTGGTGGTCAGCATCGTGGTGCTGACCATCACCAAGGATAGCGTGCTGATGATTCCGGTGCCGGAAGGCTCAAGCGCGCCCAATATCGCATTCTTCCTTTGCGGGGCGGCGATTGGCGCGGTGGGGGGGTCGATGCAGGCCTCTTCCCGCACGCTGGTGGTGGATTTCACCCGTGGGCGGCTGTCGATGAACCAGGCCTTCGGCATTTACGCCATGGCCGGCAAGTCCACCGCCTTTATCGGTCCGGCGCTGGTAGCTATTGTCACCGATGCCACCGGCAGCCCGCGGGCCGGGGTTTCGCTGATCGTGGTGATGCTTGCGCCCGCGCTGTTGATGTTGATGGCCGCCAACAGGCGGGCCAAAGCAACGGCATGAAGTGGCTGGCGCTCTTTCTGACTATGGCCAGTGCCGCCATGGCCGACACCCCCGCCAAGCTGTTGTTCAGCGCGGTGGACGGGCCGTCACACCAGCCGACCGCGCCGATTGGCTCTTATGCGCGCGGTTGTCTGGCCGGGGCGGTGCAATTGCCGGAAACGGGGCCGACATGGCAGGGGATGCGGCTTTCCAGGAACCGCCACTGGGGCACACCGGAACTGGTGGCCTTTATCGAGCGGCTCGGGGCGGCCTCTACCCGCATCGGCTGGAACGGGATCTACGTGGGGGATATGAGCCAGCCGCGCGGCGGGCCGATGAATGGCGGGCATAAAAGCCACCAGACGGGGCTGGATGTGGACATCTGGTTTGCCATGCCGCCAGCGCGGATGGACCTGAGCGTGACGGCGCGCGAACGGGTGTCGGCGGTGAACCTGCGGTCAAACGATCAGCGCACGGTGAACGGCAACTGGCGGCCCGAGCATATGGCGCTGCTGCGGGCCGCGGCGAAAGACCCGGCGGTGGCGCGGATATTCGTGGCCGGGGCGATCAAGATGCAGATGTGCGCTGACGCCCCGCGGGGAGACCGTCGCTGGCTGCGCAAGATCAGGCCGTGGTGGGGGCACAACGACCACTTCCACGTGCGGCTGAAATGCCCGCGCGGGGCGCGAAATTGCGAAAATCAGGCTGCCATTCCGCGTGGTGACGGCTGCGCCGAAGCCGAATGGTGGGTAACCGACGCGCTCGCCCCGCCGCCGCCACCGGACCCGAACGCCCCGCCGCCC
>JALWPC010000117.1 GCA_026995265.1 Paracoccaceae bacterium | reverse complement strand
CCAAAGTCATCGTGAACTGCCTTAACCGATTCACAGCACATGGAATGCCTGTGAGCGTGAAAATCCAATGACTGGCTTGGGAAAGGGGAAATCCGTCTCAACGATCTTATATGCAACAACGCCCACAATCACCTGTAACACATTGTAAAAACGCAGCTAAATCGGCATTCAAGATGTTTATTCTCCTAGGATAATAGACACCTTGTGACACGGGGCACAAGCGGGGTTTGAGCTTGGGTATTTCGGGAATTTCAGGGCTTGGCTCACAGAATGATTGCGCAGGAACCGGCATCAATGGTAATGCCCTTACATTGTCCGGTTGAACCGCTTTTTAAGGAGTCTTTTCAGTGAAACGTCTTTTACCCGCCGCCGCCTTTTGCCTTTCAGCTTCCGCCGCCCTTGCCCAGACCGCCCCCTGCGGCGGCAATTTCAGCGCCTTCATGCAGCAGGTGGCCGCCGAGGCCCGCGCACGGGGCCTGCCGCAAGACGCCATAAACGCGGTAGTGTCGGCCGCACGGCAAAACCCGCGGGTGCTGCGTTTTGACCGTGCCCAGGGGGTGTTCAGGCAAACTTTCCTTGAGTTTTCCCAGCGGTCTATCAGCAGCTCGCGGCTGCGCATCGGGGCGCAGAAGCGCGAGCAATACGCCAGCGTGTTCGCCCGCGCCCAGCGCGAATACGGCGTGCCGCCGGAGGTGATTCTCGCCTTCTGGGCGCTGGAAACCGATTACGGCGCCGTGCAGGGGGATTTCAACACGGTGAGCGCATTGGCCACCCTGGCCCATGACTGCCGCCGGCCAGATCTTTTTCGCCCCGAGCTTTTCGCCGCCATTGCCCTGACCGCGCGCGGCGATATTGACCCCGCCACCACCACCGGCGCATGGGCCGGGGAAATCGGCATGGTGCAGATGCTGCCGCAGGATATTCTGAGCAAGGGGGTGGATGGCGATGGCGACGGTCATGTGCGCCTGAAAACCAGCGCGCCGGATGCTATCATGACCGCCGCGCGGCTGGTGGCCGACCTTGGCTGGCGCGCGGGCGAGCCGTGGCTGGTGGAGGTGACGGTGCCGGAAAACTTCCCCTGGGCGGAGTCTGGCCTCGACAAGAAAAAGACCGTGCGGGAATGGGCACGGCTCGGGGTAGAGGCGCGCGGGCAGATGCCCGGCCGCCGCCTGAAAGCCAGCGTCTTTGCCCCGCAGGGGCGGCGCGGGCCGGTGTTTATGGCCCTGCCCAATTATGCGGTGTATCAGGAATGGAACCACAGCTTTGTTTACCAGACAACCGTGGCCTATATGGCCACCCGCATCGGCGGGGCGCAGCGCTATGTGCAAACCACGCCGGAGCCGGGTCTGAGCGATGACCAGATGATAAAGCTTCAGCGCATCCTGCAACGACGCGGCTATGATGTGGGCGGGGCCGACGGGGTGCTGGGGGCCAAAACCCGCGCTGCGGTGCAGGCCGAGCAGGTGCGCTTTGGCCTGCCCGCCGATGGCTGGCCCACCCCGGCCCTGCTGGCGCGTTATTAAGCGCGGTCAGATCGGTGCCGAGGCGTAGCGCCTGCGCCGGTCTTCCAGGCGGGAAATCTCGTCGGTGATCCAGCGCAGCCGGTCATTGAGGCTCGCCAGCAGCACCGATTGTTGCGGCGTTAACGGCGGGGGAAAATCGGTCAGGATTTGGCGACGAATTGTGCTGTATTCTGATTCCAGGTCGGAAATCTGCCCTGTAATCAGGTAATATTCATGCCCCCAATCCCAGCTATAAGACAGCCGGTTTTGTTGGCTGGCAGGGCAAACAGGGCTAAGCTCGTTGCCCGCACGGCCCACAGAATAGGCGTTG
>JALWPC010000116.1 GCA_026995265.1 Paracoccaceae bacterium | reverse complement strand
CCGTCCACAAGGGCCAATCCTACCCCGGCCAGCACATGGGGATCATCCCGCGCAAGCTCTGGGATAAGGTGCACACCATCCTGCGGACAAGCCCCCGCAAGCGCGCCAGCAACACCCGCGCGCAAACGCCCGCCTTTAGTATCCGCAAATATGGAGGCCGAAAACAGATCATTACACCGAGCGGCGAACCCGCCGCCGTCGAAAGGTCCCGCGTCGACAGCACGTTGCTCAAGGCGCTCGCCCGCGCCTTTCGCTGGAAAAAGATGCTGGAAAGCGGCCAGTTCACCACCATCACCGAGCTGGCCAAACACGAAAATCTCGCCCTGACCTGCATGACACGAATTCTGCGGCTCAGCCTGCTTGCACCGGATATTGTGGAGATGATACTTGACGGGCGGCAGCCGCCGGAGATGACGCTGGCGGTACTGCTGGAGCCGTTTCCAGTGCAGTGGGAGGGGCAAAATCAGACGCTCAAGCCACCCACTGCTCAGACAATGCCTCGGCTTGTTGCAAAACCGTTTGAATAGCTGCGTCTTGTAAATCAGGCGGAAAACCGTGGCGGCGCAGGATACGCTTAACCAAAACCCGCATCCGGGCACGGGCCGAATCCCGGCGGGACCAATCAACACTTATGTTGGTTTTTAGCCCTTCCAGCAATTCGTGCGCGATGATCTTCAGGGAGTCATTTCCCATCACATCGACAGCGCTCTCGTTTTGGGCAAGCGCATCGTAAAACGCGATTTCATCTGCGGTCAGGCCTTCGTCCTCGCCTCGCCCCCTGGCGTCACGGATGTCGCGCGCAAGGTTAATCAGCTCCTGCAAAACCTCAACGGTGCTGATGGCGTTGGTGTGATAGCGGGCAACGGCTTCGGCCAACCGATCAGAGAACTGTTTGCTCTCAACGATGTTTGATTGGCTGCGCGAGGAAATTTCGTCATTGAGCAGTTTTTTCAGAGCTTCCAGCGCCAGGTTTTTTGTTTCCATCTGCTGGATTTCCGCCAGAAACTCGTCTGACAATATGGAAATGTCCGGGGATTTCATACCCGCAGCGGACAGGATATCGACGATCTCTGTTGAAACCACAGAGCTGTCAATGATCTGTTGAACGGCCAACCGTTTGTCCGCAGTCGAGCCGCCAGCGGATTGTGATGACTTGACGAGGGCGGCGCGGATGGTCTGGAAAAAACCTACTTCATCACGAATTTCGCGGGCCTCGTCGCTGGCGGCTGCCAGGGAATAGGCTTTGGATAAAGCCAGAACAGCATCCTGATATCGGCGATGCGCTTTCTTCTTGGCCGCGTCCGAAGTTTCCCGCTCGGCGGCCGAGTGCTGGGCTGCCAAGATCCAGTCCAATGCGCCAGCCATAATGGCCAACCGTTCTTTCGGGGTGCCGCCCAGTGCGGCGGCATAATCGAACCCGTGGAACATATCTTTAATGATGCCAAACCGTTTCAGCATCTCGGCAACCGCTTCGGCTTCGTCAATACCCGCTTGTCTGCGATCACTCGCCGAATACTGGCCAAGGGCGTTCTTCAGGTTCTGGGCAATACCGATATAATCGACCACCAACCCGGCGGGCTTATCACGAAATACGCGGTTGACCCGCGCAATCGCCTGCATCAATCCGTGGCCCTTCATGGGCTTGTCCACATACATTGTGTGCATTGACGGTGCATCAAAACCCGTCAGCCACATATCGCGCACGATCACCAGTTTCAGCGGATCATCCGGATCACGCGCTCGCTTCGCCAACAGGTCGCGCCGTGCCTTGTTGCCTACATGGGCCTGCCATGCCTTCGGGTCCGAGGCCGAACCGGTCATGACAATTTTGAC
>JALWPC010000115.1 GCA_026995265.1 Paracoccaceae bacterium | reverse complement strand
CCTTAGGACTTTCCTAAATCCACCATCAAAAAAACAAATATTATCGTTGATGTTGTAAATTCAATATGTTAAGATGCAATTAAAGATAAAAAACTTTCATCAACGAGGTGATAGCATCATGGCACAAGGCATCCTTCCTTTCAAATACGAGATTGAGAGAGAAACACAGGGAATTACTGGTTTGGCTGGTTTACCAGTGTATTTGGAATTAGCTCGTAAGATGTCTTTGGCCAAGTCCCTGGTTAAACATCTTAGGGTGAGGACCAATGGACAGGGGTGGAGTGACAGCCAGATTGTGACTTCGCTAATCCTCCTGAATCTGGCAGGAGGTGATTCAGTAGAGGACATAAACCTTCTCGAGGCTGACGAAGGTCTTTGCCGGGTAGTTCGCAAGGCAGAGATGCATGGACTTTCCCGCAAGGAGCGCAGGGCGCAAGAACGCCGCTTGCGCAAGAAGAAGCTCAGGACCTTTCCTTCACCCTCTGCAATATTCCGATACCTGAGCGCATTTCACGAACCAGAGCAGGAAAAACTCCGTGTTCCTGGCAAGGCCTTTATTCCTGCTCCCAATGAACATCTCCAGGGTTTTGCCCAGGCTAATGGAGACGTTCTTGCCTTTCATCAGGCAAACCATGTTCACGAGACAGCCACCCTGGACATGGATGCTACGTTGGTAGCAACCAACAAGGCTGATGCCTTTTATTGCTACAAGGGTTTTTCTGCATACCAGCCACTGAATACCTGGTGGGCAGAGAAGGAGATGGTGGTGCATACCGAATTTCGGGACGGTAATGTACCAGCTGGTTTTGAGCAGCTGAGAGTTTTTAAGGAAGCGCTCTCTTGTTTGCCGGAGAGCGTTAAGAAGGTCCGGCTTCGTTCTGATACTGCTGGTTACCAGCATGATCTGCTCAAGTACTGCGCCAAGGGCCTGAATGAGCGTTTTGGCAAGATAGAGTTTGCCATAGGATGCGATGTCACGCCTGAATTCAAAAAGGCCGTGGCAGAGATATCGGAATCAGATTGGCATCCTCTTTACAAGGAGGTCAATGGGAAAGAGATAGAGACAGGTACCGAGTGGGCAGAGGTCTGTTTTGTGCCCAATGCCATCTGCCACAGTAACAAGGACCCGGTTTACCGTTATCTTGTTAAACGTACATCTATTGCCAGACAGAGTTCTCTTTCTGGCATGAAACAGGATGTTCTGCCCTTTCCCAACATGGAGATGAAAAAGGGGCATTACAAGATATTTGGAGTGGTGACCAACATGGACATGGATGGCGGGGAACTGCTCAACTGGCAACATCAACGTTGCGGCAAGAGCGAAGAGGCGCACAGTATAATGAAGGGGGATCTTGCCGGTGGCAAATTGCCATCAGGAGATTTTGGAGAAAATGCCGCCTGGTGGTGGATCATGATCCTTGCCCTTAACCTGAACGCTGCCCTGAAATCTCTTGCAATGGGTGGTTCATGGGTGAAAAGACGGATGAAGGCCATCCGGTATCATGTGATCGCCATTCCAGCCAGGATACTTGAGCGCTCCCGCAAATTACTGATTCGTCTTTCTCATAACCATCCATCTTTCGAACTATTTCTGAGCATAAGACAAAAATTGTCATTGTTGGTTCCCGTTCCCGATGGGTAAATGAGATTTTCGATAACAGGCAATATCAACTACAGGAGAATTGCGTCCAAAACAGACCAAATAAGTCTCAAAATGACCATAAAGGCCTATATCGAATCGATATAGGCCTGAAAATGGCCTAAAAAATACCGGTAATACCAAATTGCCCCCCATGGCACGGTCTAAGCAAAATGGGGCGGTGGATTTGGGGACTTTTC
>JALWPC010000114.1 GCA_026995265.1 Paracoccaceae bacterium | reverse complement strand
TCGGTATGGTTGGGGCAAGGAGAAGCTGACGCCGTTGGTTCGGGATGCGGGCTTTGAAGTGTCGGAATCGACGGTGGGCCGGATACTGGGCTACCTGCTGGGGCGCGGAGAGGTTCCTTGCTCGCCGCTGGCGCAGGCCTGGGGTCGGCGCAAGGGGGTGCGGCGCGAGCCGAGGCCGCATGCGATGCGGATGCCGAAAGGTTTCAAGGCTCGTCTTCCGGGCGATCTGGTGCAGATTGACACGGTGACGGTGAGGCCGTTTCCCGGCCTGACGGTGAAGCAGTTCACGGCGGTGGACGTGGTCAGCCGTTGGAAGGTGCAGGGCATTTTCTCGCGGGCCACGAGCCGCTGCGCCCGGCTGGCGCTGGAGGAGGCGCTGGCCGAGATGCCGTTTCCCGTGCGGCATGTCCAGGTGGACGGCGGTTCGGAGTTCAAGGGCGAGTTCGAGCGCGCCTGCATGGAGAAAGGCATTCCGCTGTTCGTGCTGCCGCCACGATCTCCCAAGCTGAACGGCCATGTCGAACGCGCCAACGGCACGGATCGCTACGAGTTCTTCGGCTTCTTCGAGGTCGGCTCCACCATCGCGGAAGTTCGCAGGACAGCCAAGAAGTGGCAACACATCTACAACCACATCCGACCGCACAAGGCCTTGAACCTCCTACCGCCCGCAAAGTATCTTGCCAGCCTCAATCCCAGAATGGCGGCCTGAATCCACGCCTTTGTCTCATATGTAGTGGACTAGGACAAATTATTTTCAAAGTCTTTACCATATTGGACAATCGGGTAAGTATCAGAGTATCTGACGGGGATCGCGCGAAAGAATGTGTTTGGGTCGCGATAGACGTCAAAGACATAGCATATTCCGGTGTGGTGTCTCGCGTAATGGCTCCACATGAGGATATTTCTGGGTTTGTCAGCGAAAGAGCAGATTCCAACATTTTCTGTGACACGGTCAGCTATCTGCTGGAGCTTTTGCGATGCTTGCCGCTTGCCACTGCGAAATATTTGTCGTTTCCTCTTTTCTCTTTTGGAGAAAGGAATCCCAAGTTGCTTTCCCATCTTGTCCAGTCTGATTTTTGCTGCTTTCGGGTCGTCAACGGATAAATCGTATTTCATGTCAAACGGATCATTGAAGTCTCGCGGAGAACTCAGCCATAGTCTGGAGCGCACAATTATGTCTCGGGCATGATCAATGGATTTCTGCTCGTTGGGATCGATATGTGAATAGCGATAGAGAAAACGCGGTGGAGGTTTCCCCTCCATTCGGCGCACCGCCATACGCCGTTCCAAATATGGAAGTCTGTAAAAGCGCTCAATGAGTTTCTCAGCCAATGTTGACAACTTGCCCGTTTCTCCTCTATTGAA
This sequence comes from Paracoccaceae bacterium, assembly GCA_026995265.1. Lineage (GTDB taxonomy): Bacteria > Pseudomonadota > Alphaproteobacteria > Rhodobacterales > Rhodobacteraceae > UBA3077. The sequence continues at coordinate 477 of JALWPC010000114.1, read as the reverse complement.
TACGTTTCGATTTGTATGCCTTCAAGCCTTGAGAATCAAAGCGACCGAACCGGCCGCAATCCTCTTTATTTCGCCTACGGCTCGAACATGTTCACGCCGCGGCTGCGGGCGCGGACGCCGTCGGCCATGCCGGTGGGGCGCGCGCGGCTGGACGGCCGCAGGCTTGCGTTCCACAAGGTGGGCCGCGATGGCTCGGGCAAGTGCGACGTGCCGCCCGATGCCGGCGGTTGCGTTCACGGGGTGCTGTTCCGGCTGGCCGAGGCCGAGCTGGCCTTGCTGGACGCCTTCGAAGGATGCGGCTCCGGCTACGAACGGCAAATGGTGCGCGTGATGCCCAACGCCGGCGAGGCGGTGACCGCGCTCACCTACGTGGCCACGCGGATCGATGCGCGCCTGCGCCCGTTCGACTGGTATCTCCGCCATGTGCTGGCCGGCGCGCGCGAACAGGGGCTGCGGGCGGACTACGTCGCGGGCATT
>JALWPC010000113.1 GCA_026995265.1 Paracoccaceae bacterium | reverse complement strand
CTCAGGTCATTCGAATAAGGTCTCGTCATCAATCCTAGCCTCCTTCACCAGTATGGATGATGAATCACAAACGCCTCAGGATGGGAACCCCCCATCGATTCCGAAAATGCCGGAGCCGCTCTAAGCTCAAATACGACTGGCCGATACTGGCCGAATATCGCGGGCCGGAAAACATAGCGCATTACAAGCTGAACCCGAGCTGCAATCCGGCGGGGCTGAAATACCCGCGCTCTGCCCGCGCGCTCAAACCAAAGAACGGGGGCCAGCCATGATGCTTGCAACCTTGATGCAACCTCTACCTTCCCCCAACGAGGAGGACGCCCTGGGCGAGGTTATCCGCTCGGCCCGTTACCGCGTGGTCATTCGCCCCGATACGCTTTGCTGGGAGGTGCAGGAGCGGCCCAGCGCCGCCCATGCGCCCCCGTGGCGGCATTTCGGCTCCACCCGTAGCCGCGCCACCCTTAAGAGCGTGTGGATGGGCCTGCACGGGGCTTGTGCCTGCCATTGTTGGCCCGAGCTTGAAACCCTCCCCGCGAAATTCGGCGGGGGCGGGTGATGGCACGCAATACCTTCAAGCGCGGCAAGGGCAAGTTTATCCAGTTTGACCATTGGGTTTATGATAGCGCCGCATGGCAAGCCCTCAAGCCCGGCCCTCGGGCGCTGTATCTGGAAATGAAGCGGCGCTATAACGGGTTTAACAATGGCGAGATATTCCTGAGCCAGCGGGACGCCGCCAAGGCGTTGAATGTCGGTCGGGATACGGTGGAGAAATACCGCGCTGAATTGGTGGCGAAAGGGTTTATTGTTAAAACCAAAGGCCACCACCTCGGGGTTGCGGGGGTGGGGCAATCGGCGCATTGGGCGCTAACAGAATATTCGGTGGGAATGGCCAAGCCGACATATGGGTTCAAGGCATGGAAAAAATAAAACCCCTGCTGGAAAATCCAACATTGCATGGCAGGAAAACCCAACCACCCATGCCGGAAAACCCGTCTTTTGATTTGCCAAAGGTCGGAAAATCCAACCGCTTTTGCGCTTATTCGGCTAAATCCATGTCGGAAAATCCTGCCATATATAGATATCACCATATACCCCAAGGTTACACCAAGGGTGGCGAGGGGAAGACGGCACGGCCATGATGACCGGAAAACACCTGAAAGCCGCTCGATTGCGCGCTGGCCTCACCCAACAACAGCTTGCCGACAAAACAGGCTTTCACCGCTTGGCCGTTGGCTATTGGGAAAACAAAGACGGCACGTTTTCGGCAAGGTATGGCGCACCCGAAGCCTTTGCCAAGGCGCTAGGCATGAAGCATTATTCGCCGCCAATACGCACGCGCGCGGCATGGGGTTTTACCGATGTTGAAATGGCACGAATAGAGCAAGAGCTGGCACGGCTGGCCAAATCCCGCGCCCAGCGCCTTTTATTGGCCCGGGTCAGGTGCAATGCCAAAACCCGCAAGGGGACGCTCTGCAAGGCCCTGAGCGAACCCGGCAAGCGCCGCTGCAAGTTTCATGGCGGGCGATCCACTGGCCCGAAAACCCAAGCGGGCAGGGACGCTATATCCCGCGCCCAAAAAGCGCGCTGGGCGGCATGGCGGGCGGGTAAAGGGGCTGAATAGCCGTTCAATCAAAATACGAATGGGGGTTAAAATGGGGGATAGGTCGCAAGTAAAAACCACTAACTATTTGTATTTCTTACGCAATTAGGGTGTTAGTGGCGGAGACGAAGGGATTCGAACCCTCGATACCGTTCCCGGTATACTCCCTTAGCAGGGGAGCGCCTTCGACCACTCGGCCACGTCTCCGCCGATGGGTGTATCCGCGAATCTAGGGGGGGTTCA
>JALWPC010000112.1 GCA_026995265.1 Paracoccaceae bacterium | reverse complement strand
TCCCGAAAGAGGCCCGCTGGTCGCATCTGCAAGCCAGCGCGCGCCAGCCCAATATCGGCAAGATCATTGACGACGCCATGCTGGCCATTGAAAAGGTCAACCCGTCGCTGAAAGGCGTGCTGCCCAAAGAATACGCCCGCCCCGCGCTCAGCGCCATCATGCTGGGCGAGTTGATCGACCTGATCGCCAATATCAAGATCGACAGCGACAAATCCCGCGATGTGCTGGGTCGCGTCTATGAATATTTCCTCGGCCAGTTCGCTGGTTCCGAGGGCAAGCGCGGCGGTGAGTTCTACACCCCGCGCTCCGTCGTCAAAACCATGGTCGAGATGCTGCAACCCTATAAGGGCCGCGTTTATGACCCCTGCTGCGGTTCGGGCGGCATGTTCGTGCAATCCGAACGCTTTGTCAAAACCCACGAGGGCCGCGTGGGGGATATTGCCATCTATGGGCAGGAGAGCAACCACACCACCTGGCGGCTGTGCCGGATGAACCTTGCGGTGCGCGGCATTGATGCCGAGATCAAGTGGAATTCTGAGGGCTCTTTCCACAAGGACGAACTCCCCGACCTGCGCGCGGACTACACCCTCGCCAACCCGCCCTTCAATATCTCGGACTGGGGCGGCGAGCGCTTGCGCGAGGATGTGCGCTGGAAATACGGGGTGCCGCCCGCTGGCAATGCCAACTTTGCCTGGCTGCAACATATCCTGCACCACCTGAGCCCCACCGGCACGGCGGGGGTGGTGCTGGCCAATGGCTCCATGTCCTCCACCCAGTCGGGCGAGGGCGAGATCCGCAAGGCGATGATCGAGGGCGAAGTGATCGACTGCATGATCGCCCTGCCGGGGCAGTTGTTCTACTCCACTCAAATTCCGGTCTGCCTTTGGTTTCTGGCGAAAGACAAATCAAACGGCGTGGCACGGGATAAGAAACTGCGCGACCGGAGGGGCGAGATCCTGTTTATCGATGCCCGCAAGCTCGGCCATATGGTGGACCGCACGCGGCGCGAGTTTACCGACGCCGACATCGCCCAGATCGCCGATACCTACCATGCGTGGCGCGAGGGGGAGGGCTACGCCGATGTAGCAGGCTTCTGCAAATCCGCAACCTTGGAGGAGGTCCGCGCCAACGGCCATGTGCTGACCCCGGGCCGCTATGTGGGCGTTGAAGCCGCCGAGGAAGACGCCACACCATTTCCAGAACGATTCGCGGCCTTGCAGGCGGAGCTGGAAGAGCAATTTGCCGAAGGGGAGAGGTTGACGGCAGTTATTCGCGAACGGTTGGCGGGGGTGGTGGTTGATGGGTGAGTGGAAAGCCTGTTTGCTTGGCGATATAATTGAATTAAAGCGCGGATATGACCTGCCGAAATCAAAACGTAAGGCTGGAAATATTCCAATTATTTCTTCATCTGGATTTTCCGACACGCACATAGAAGCAAAGGTAAATGGACCGGGTGTTATCACTGGTCGATATGGAACGATTGGCACCGTGTATTACGTCGAAGAACCATATTGGCCACTCAATACCACCTTATACGTCCGAGATTTCAAAGGTAATGATCCGAGATTTGTCTCCTATTTCCTGCGCGGAATAGACTTCATGGCATATTCCGATAAAGCCGCCGTTCCTGGAGTAAATCGAAATCACCTTCATCAAGCACAAGTTCTCCTCCCCCCACTCCCCGAACAACGCGCCATTGCTGCTGTCCTCTCAGCCCTTGACGACAAGATCGAGCTGAACCGGCGGATGAATGAGACGCTGGAGCGGCAGGCGCGGGCGCTGTTTGCCGACTGGTTCGTCCATTTCGGCCCCACCCGCGCCAAGGCTGAAAGCCAGCCCCCCTACCTCC
>JALWPC010000111.1 GCA_026995265.1 Paracoccaceae bacterium | reverse complement strand
GCGCCGGCAAAACCTTGGCCATGCAGCAGGCCGAACACAAACACCACCAAAAGCCGCCATCGGCTCATATGGGTCAGAAAGATATTTTCCAGCGCCACGTATACAATCGATACCGCAATCAACGGCTCGACAATGGACGAAGGCACCACCAGAACACCCAACACCCCCATAGCCAGGGTGATCGAGTGAGCCAGCGTAAAGGTTGTCACCTGGTAGAGCAGCGGTCGCAGACGGGTCGATAGCAGAAAAAGCCCGATGATGAACAGGATGTGATCCAGCCCCAGTGGCAGGATGTGGTAATATCCCACCACCGTATAGTTCACCAGATTGGTCCAGAAAGATATAACCGTGGCCCCTTCTGTCGAGATCGGGTCGGTGACGTCTCCATTGGTCAGATATGCGTTATAATCGTTCGTGTCATCCATCAACCGTATGATGATATTGCCATAGTCCGCAGCCCAGCCAAGCTGGAGGCTCCTGGCATTGCCCAGCGGGCCGGTCACGATAATGTTACTGTCCCGGATCAGGGCGGGGTCTCCCACTTCCGGGATATTGACCTCTGAAACCCGGGCCGTGCCCGCTTCGCCGTCCAGCAGAACTTTCATCCTGGCCGCAAAAGCCTCACGGTCAAAAGCGGTGCTCAGAGCCTTAGCCGACATAGCGCGGAATTCGTCATACTTTCCGGCATTGGGAGAGTCCTTCGTGTTGGTGGCCTCGGAGCCAATTTCGGCCATAACAGCTTCCAGATTAAGCCGTATCTCCAGGCGAAACGCACCGTTTTCCAGGAACAGATCCGCCACCGCTGGGCGGATTTCGTGGGCGGCCAACGGGAACGCCGTGATCAGCGCAAAAACGCCGGCCAAAATTGCGCGCAAGGGCAGGGTCATGTAGGGTTCTCCCAGTTCGTCTCACAACAGGGCTTAAAATGTCGCGCTTCTTTAACATTGTAAAACCAATATTGACACTGGGATTCTTGGCAGCGGGGCTCGAAGCCCATGCGCACGAATTCTGGATACAACCACACAAATACCGGTTAGAAGACGGAAACCGTCTTGTCGCCGATGTTCGCGTCGGCATGGATTTCGGCGGCAACGCCCTTGCCTTTCTGCCTGACCGGATCAACGCCTTCAACATCACCAATTCCGCGGGCACCCGCAAGATCGACGGGCGGATTGGCGATATCCCGGCTGTGAACATCACCCCTGAGGAGGGCGGCCTGCAAATTCTCACGCTGTTCAGCACATCATCGATGCTGACATGGGATGAATTTCAGAAGTTCCGGGATTTCGTGAATCTGCACGGCATGGGATGGGTGCTGGCACGCCACGCCGAGCGGGGTTTGCCCGATACGGGCTTTAATGAAGCCTATACCCGCTTTGTAAAATCCCTTGTGGCCGTGGGAGATGGCGCGGGGCAAGACCATTTCACCGGTATGTTTTTCGAACTGGTCGCGGGCAAAAACCCCTATACCGACGATATGACCGGCGGCATGCCGGTCACGGTTTTGTTCAGGGGTGAGCCACTCCCCGATAAACAGGTAGACCTGTTTTACCGTGATCTCAACGGCCAGGTCTCCCGCCTGAGCGTGCAATCAGATGCCAACGGGCGGGCAATTGTGCCCGATATGGGGGATGGCGAGTATATGGTGAATGTGGTCCATATGATCGAGCCATTCCCCGAGGATCAGGCCCGCACCGGCGTTGTTTGGCATTCTCTTTGGGCGTCTATGACCTTTGCAATCGGAGCCTGATCCGGGTATTGAAGGCATGTTTTCGCGCGGGCCTAAGCGTTGCGGCATGTCATCGCGACGCGCCGGGAGCTTTGCCCTGCTGGCGCAAGCATCATTCCGG
>JALWPC010000110.1 GCA_026995265.1 Paracoccaceae bacterium | reverse complement strand
AGCCAAAGTCATCGTGAACTGCCTTAACCGATTCACAGCACATGGAATGCCTGTGAGCGTGAAAATCCAATGACTGGCTTGGGAAAGGGGAAATCCGTCTCAACGATCTTATATGCAACAACGCCGTGCGGAATCATCCCGGTCGGGCACAAAGCGCGGCCCGACGATTTTGCCCGGAATGAACGCCGCAATTGTTGCCCTCCCCTTTTTTGCCGGTGTCATGTCCTGAGAGGCCCGGCCGACGGGTTTTCAAAGTAGCCCGGCCACTCTGGCGATCCTTCAACGAAATACGAAGCGAGGCGATTTGTGCCGCTAGCGCAGACCGGCAAGTGACCAATGACCAGTGTGGCGCGAAACCTGTGCATAAAGCCCAAAGGCACCCCCTAGGGATTGTTTTTGCCGGGGCTTCCTTGGGGGCGCAGACTTACAAACCGCGCGTCGCCAGCGCGGGGTTTATGAGTCTGCACCCTAAAGGCTATACGTCCGGTGTATCCCAGCTTTCCGGAGGGGCTTTGCGGCGGCGCAGGCGCAGGGCGAGGCCAAGGGCAATGCCGGTGCCAATGGCAACGGTGAGGTCCACTACCACCGTCAGGGAAAGGGTGATGAGCAGGAGGGTAACATCGGATTTTGTGCCGCGTAAATAAGTGGCCCATTTATGGGGTTCCGACATATTCCATGCGGTGATGACCAGCAGTGCGGCGAGGGCGGGCATGGCCAGATAGCCGGCCAGATCGGCCGCCAGCAGCATGATGACGAGAATGGCGATGGCGTGGGCAAGGCCCGCAACCGGTGTTTTGCCCCCGGCCTTGATATTGGTGGCGGTGCGGGCAATGGCCCCCGTCACCGGCATACCGCCAAACAGCGACGAGGCGATATTGGCAAAGCCCTGGGCGGTCACCTCGGCATTGGGGCGGTGGTTGCCGTTGATCATCTTGTCCGCCACCATGGCGGAAAGCAGCGACTCGACAGCGGCGAGGAAGGCAATGGTAATAGCCGAGGGGAACAGTTCGGTAAGTTTGGCCAGCGAGATGGCGGGCAGGTGCGGGGCGGGCAGGGCGTTTGGCAGGTCACCAAAGCGGCTGTGGATGGTGTCTATGGGCAGGTGCGCAAGGGCGACAATGGCGGAAGTGATGCCGACGGCGACGATCAGGCCGGGCAGGCGCGGGGCGAGTTTGCGGAGGCTGACGATCAGAACCACGGTCAGCAGGGCAATGGCAAAAGCCGGAAGGCTGAAACTGTCGAGCGCAGCCCAGAGGGCGGGAATTTTCTCCAGAAAATCAGCGGGGAGGGCGTCGATTTGCAACCCGAGGAAATCCTTGATTTGCGAGGTAGCAATGATAATGCCGATGCCGATGGTAAAGCCCTGCACCACCGGTTCGGGCACATAGGCGATCAGGTTTCCGGCGCGGAAATAGCCCGCGATCAGCAGCAGGAGGCCCGCCATGAAGGTGGCCAGCACAAGGCCCTCGTAGCCGTGCTCGGCGATGACAGAGAACACCACCACGATAAACGCCCCCGTCGGCCCGCCGATTTGCACGCGCGAACCGCCCAGGAGCGAGATCATGAATCCGCCGATAATGGCGGTGATCAGCCCTTGCGCGGGGCCGGCGCCCGAAGCAATGGCAATGGCGAGGCTGAGGGGCAGGGCGACCATGGCCACGGTGAGACCCGCCAGCAGATCAGCGGAAAAATCAGAGCGGGAATAACCACGGATGGTGGTCAGAATCTTGGGTTGTCGCATGGGGTGCCCGTTCAAGGTAAACTGAAAGGATGGGCGCTTTTAGGCCCCGTGCGAGAGGTTGTAAAGCGAAGCTATGCCGCAGGGGCGGGCTTGGGCGCGGCCATAAAAAGGATGGTGTAGCCGGTGATGGCGGCAATGGCCGAGCCGGTGAGGACGCCGAGGCGGACGAGGTTCATGGTGTCGGGGCTTTCAAAGCTCAGCCCACCGATAAATAGCGACATGGTGAAGCCGATGCCAGCAAGCAGCGAGAGGCCGAGGATATGCACCCAGCCCGTGGCTTCGGGCAGGCGGGCCACGCCGAGCTTGACGAGGAGGAACGTCATGCCAAACACGCCAAGGAGCTTTCCTATGACGAGGCCGCCGGAGATGCCAAGGGGCACCGCGCCGAGGAGGTCAGAGAAGGAGATGTTGCTGAGGTTTACGCCCGCATTCGCAAAGGCAAAGATCGGCACGATCAGGTAGAGCACGTAGGGCGTGAGGGCGTTTTCGAGGGCGTGCAGGGGGGATTTGCCGTGCTTATCCGTCAGCGGGATGAAGAAAGCGGTGATGACGCCCGCCAGCGTGGCGTGGACGCCGGATTTGAGCACGAGGAACCAGAGGATTGTGCCAAGCAGCAGCGAGGGTGCGACGCGGTGGGCCCCTCGGAAGTTCTGGTAAGCAAGGCCGGTAAGCGGGATGAGGGCGAGGAGGAGGTAGTCGATTTTGAGTTCGGCGGTGTAGAAAAACGCGATGATGAGGATGGCCCCGAGGTCATCCAGAATGGCCAGCGTGAGCAGGAAGACCTTGAGGGCGGGCGGGGCTTTTTTGCCCAAAAGCGCCAGCACGCCGAGCGCAAAGGCGATGTCGGTGGCGGCGGGAATGGCCCAGCCTTGGATGGTTTCGGAGTCGCCGAAATTGAAGGCCAGATAGATGAGCGCGGGGACTGCCATGCCACCAACAGCGGCCATGCCCGGCAGGATGACGTTACGCGGGTTCTTGAGCTTGCCTTCAAGGATTTCGCGTTTTAGCTCCATGCCGATCAGGAAGAAAAACACCGCCATGAGGCCATCATTTATCCACAGGATCAGCGGCTTGGAGAGGCCTTCGCCGTTTAGCGAGATGGAAAAGATGGAAGAAAGGGCGCTGTTATAGCCATCAGCGAGGCCCGAATTGGCGACCACCATCGCGGCAATGGCCGAGGCCATCAGCAAAATCCCTCCGGCGGCTTCATGGCGGAAAAAGCGGTCAAGGGCGCGAATGAGCATGGGTGGTGGGGCCTCCTGGGGGTTTTGGTTCCTTTGAAGATGGGGGCTGGCGGCGAAATTTCAATGGGGAAATGAAGGGTTTGCAAGAGAATCAATGCAATGTGTTGGCCGCCGGGCTTTGAATGCGAAATAATGCTAAAATCGGGGGAAATCACATGACCAAACCTCAAGCCAAAGACCCGCTAATGCAACCGCTGACCATCCGTGGGCTGACGTTGAAAAACCGGGTTATGAGCACGTCGCACGCCTCGGCGATGGATGATAACAACATGCCCGCCTTGCGATACCAGCGCTACTATGAGGAAAAGGCCAAGGGCGGCTTGGCGCTGACGATGTTTGGCGGCAGCTCCAATATCGCGCCCGATAGCCCGTCGGTTTTTAACCAGCTCAACGCGGGGACCGACGAGATTATTCCTTACTTTCAGGAGTTTGCGGAGCGCATCCACCAGCACGGCACGGCGCTGATGTGCTAGATCACCCATATGGGGCGGCGGGGCGATGCGCAGGCCGAAAGCTGGCTGCCGACCATTGCGCCCTCAGCGGTGCGTGAGGACCTGCACCGCAATTTCCCGCGTGCTATGGACCAATATGACATTGACCGCGTCGTAAAAGCCTTTGGCCAAGCGGCGCGGCGCTGCGAGGAGGGTGGCTTGGATGGGGTGGAGACGCTGGCGGGCGGGCATCTGATCGGGCAGTTTTTCTCACCGCTGATGAACCTGCGCAGTGACGGGTATGGTGGCAGCGTCGAGAACCGCACCCGCTTTGCGCTGCTGGTCCATGAGGAAATCCGCCGCCAAGTGGGCGATGATTTTGTGGTCGGGATACGCCTTACGCTGGACGAGGGCGAAGGCGGCTTGCGCTTTGATGAGGTGATGCAGATTGCTGAAATCCTGAAGCGCGAGGGGGCAGTGGATTTCCTGAACTGCATGGTGGGCCGGATGGACACTGAAATCACGCTGGTTGAGGAAAACATGCCGGGGATGAACCGCCCGCTGGCGCCTTACCTTGATATGGTGGGTGAATTCCGGCGTGAAATCGGCTTGCCGGTTTTTCATGCGGCGCGGGTCACCGATGTCGCCAACGCCCGCCACGCTATCCGCGAGGGCGTGCTGGACATGGTGGCGATGACGCGCGCCCATATCGCCGACCCGCAGATTGTCAATAAAATCATGCGTGGTGAGGAGGAGCGCATTCGCCCCTGCATCGGGGCCTCGCATTGCATTTACAAGAAAATCCACTGCCTTCACAACCCCGCCTCTGGGCGTGAAACCTTGTTGCCGATGGAGGTGAGCGTGAGCGCCACCGCCGGGCAAAAAGGTGGTGGTGGTGGGCGGTGGCCCAGCGGGGCTGGAGGCCGCGCGGGTGGCCGCTGAGCGTGGGCATAAGGTGGTGTTGTTTGAGGCCGCCGCGAAGCTGGGCGGGCAGGTGCTGCTGGCCTCGAAAACCGTTTGGCGCAAAGACCTGATCCAGATCATTGATTGGCGCGAGGCGGAGCTTTCGCGGCTCGGCGTTGATGTGCGCTGCAATGTGTATGCCGAGGCGGCGGATGTTTTGGCCGAAGCTCCCGACCATGTGTTTGTGGCGACCGGCGGGATGCCCGCTGAAAACACCTTGCTCGGGGCGGAGTTGGCGATCAGCAGTTGGGATATTCTGTCAGGCGATGTGCGGGCTGAGCAAAATGTTCTGATTTGCGACCATACGGGCCGCTATGAGGCGGTGGCCACGGCGGACATGCTTTCGGCCAACGGCCACCACGTAACGCTGGCAACGATAGACAGCCACGCCGCCACCGAGATGGGCTATACGGACCGGATTGTTTTCCACAAACGGCTGGCGGCGCAGGGGGTATCTACGCTGCCCTATCTTAAGCTTAAAAGCCTGTGCAAGGATGGCAATCGCTTGAAAGCCACCCTTACCCATGAGCTAACGGGCCAATCGCAAGAGATCACAACCGATCAAGTGTTGCTCGAAACCGGCACCGACCCTCTGGCCGAGGTATTTTTCGAGTTGGCAGACGAGGCGAGCAACAGGGGCATTTCAGACGTGGGCGCGATGGCCAACTGGGCCCGCAACCTGCCGCACCTGAGGGCTACACCTTGCACCGGACAGGTGATGCCGTCACCTCCCGCTCTATCCACGCGGCACTGCTGGAAGCCTATCGGCTGGCGGTGCATTTGTAGGGCTGCTGAGGCAGCGGTGTGCGCACCGAGGCGAAGCCGAGGCACGGGCCAGCGGCAGGCGTTTTTCAGCTTGCTGAAAAATGTGCTTTTTCGACGGGGGGCTTGCCCCCCTGGGAGAAAAAGCAAGCTCGGGGCTGCCGGACAGCTCTGGCGTCGCGCCGCCTCGGCGAGCTGACGTCGTCGGCTGCGCCTTCCTTTGGTCAGCCCACCTCGGCGGCGCGGGGCGGCAAGCCGACCAAAGCCCTGACGGGCCATGGCCTCGGCTGCGCCTCGGCGGGGATGGGCGTTATCTTTTTGGAAAGGGAAAAAGCCTATTTGCATGGGCGCGGGATTGTCGCATAATGCGCATCCCTTTGTATGCAGAAAGCACCGTTATGACCGAAACGCCCAACAGCCCCGCGCTCAACTATCACGAGTTCCCCAAGCCCGGGAAGCTGGAAATACGGGCGACCAAGCCCCTGGCGAACGGGCGGGACCTCGCCCTGGCCTATTCGCCGGGCGTGGCAGAGGCCTGTATGGTAATGAAAGAGGACCCATCGGCGGCGGCGCGGTTTACGGCGCGGGGGAACCTTGTGGGGGTGGTGACCAATGGCTCGGCGGCTTTGGGGCTGGGCAACATTGGCGCGCTGGCGAGCAAGCCGATTATGGAAGGCAAGGCGGTTTTGTTCAAGAAATTCGCCAATATTGATTGCTTTGACATCGAGCTGGACGAGCGCGACCCCGAGAAGCTGGCGGATATTATCACCACGCTGGAGCCGACTTTTGGCGCGATCAACCTTGAGGACATCAAGGCGCCGGAATGCTTTATTGTGGAAAAGCTCTGCCGTGAGCGGATGAACATTCCGGTGTTCCATGATGACCAGCACGGCACGGCGATTGTGGTTGGCGCGGCGGCGCTGAATGCCCTGAAAGTGGCGGGCAAGGATTTCGGCGAGATCAAGGTTGTGTCCACCGGCGGCGGGGCGGCGGGGATAGCCTGCCTGAACATGCTGCTCAAGCTCGGGGTGAAGCGCGAAAACGTGTGGCTGTGCGACATTGACGGGCTGGTCTACAAGGGCCGCGAGGCCTCGCCGCAAAAGGCCGCCTTTGCGCAGGAGACGGATTTGCGAACGCTGAGCGATGTTATTGGCGGGGCGGACCTGTTCCTTGGGCTTTCCGGCCCGGGCGTGCTGACGCCGGAGATGGTGGCGCAGATGGCCGATACCCCGATTGTGTTTGCGCTGGCCAACCCGACGCCGGAGATCATGCCGGATGCGGTGCGCGCCGTGGCCCCCGATGCGATTATCGCCACGGGGCGCTCGGATTTTCCTAATCAGGTCAATAACGTGCTGTGTTTTCCGTTCATCTTCAGGGGCGCGCTCGATGTGGGGGCGACGACCATTAACGACGCCATGGAGATCGCCTGCGTTGAGGGCATTGCCGAGCTGGCGCGGGCCAGCAGCTCTGCCGAAGCGGCGGCGGCGTATAAGGACGAGAGCCTGAATTTCGGGCCGGATTACCTTATTCCAAAGCCCTTTGACCCGCGCCTGCTGGCGATCGTCTCGGGGGCGGTGGTCAAGGCGGCGATGGAAAGCGGTGTGGCCACACGGCCCATTGCCGACCTCGCGGCCTATAAGCAGAAGCTGGAAAGCTCGGTGTTCCGCTCGGCGCTGATCATGCGGCCGGTGTTCGAGGCGGCGCGCAAGGCGGTGCGGCGGATTGTGTTTGCCGAGGGCGAAAGCGAGCGGGTGCTGCGGGCGGCCCACGCGATGAGCGAGGAAATGGTGGATAAGCCGATTCTGATCGGGCGGCCCGAGGTGATAGAGGCGCGGCTGGAGAAATACGGGTTGCCGATCCGCGAGGGCGCGCATTTCGAGCTGGTCAACCCGCAAAGCGATCCGCGCTTCCGCGACTATTGGGGCACGTATCACGATATTATGCAGCGGCGCGGCGTGACCCCCGACCTCGCCAAGGCGATTTTGCGCACCAATACCACGGCGATTGCGGCGGTGATGGTGGCGCGGGGCGATGCGGACAGCCTGATTTGCGGCACCTTCGGGCAGTATCTGTGGCACCTCAACTATGTGAATCAGGTGCTGGGGGGCAATGGCCTGACCCCGCGCGGGGCGCTCTCGCTGATGATCCTTGAAAACGGTCCGTTGTTTATCGCTGACACCCATGTGAATGCCGAGCCGACGGCAGAGCAAATCGTGGATACGGTGTTGGGCGCGGCCCGGCATGTGCACCGCTTCGGCCTGGAGCCGAAAATCGCCCTGTGCTCGCACTCGCAATTTGGCAACCTCAACACCCCCTCGGCCCAGCGGATGCGGGCGGCTCTGGCGATGCTGGACGGGATGGCGCTTGACTTCATCTATGAGGGCGAGATGCACGCGGATGCGGCGCTGGACGAGGGGCTGCGGCGCAAGATTTTCCCCAATACCGTGTATGAGGGCGCGGCGAATGTGCTGATCTTTGCCAATTCCGATGCGGCCTCAGCGGTGCGCAACATCCTGAAAATGTCAGCCGGCGGGCTGGAGGTGGGGCCGATCCTGATGGGCATGGGCAACAAGGCGCATATCGTGACGCCGTCAATTACGGCGCGGGGGTTGCTGAACATTGCGGCCTTGGCAGGGACGCCGGTGGGGGCGTATAGTTAGCATCCTAAAACTATTTGACATTGCACGTTTAACCTGCAATCAAGTGAGCGTAACTTTTAGTTAATATTATGGGATGATTAAATGAAGAACCTATTCTTAACAAGCGCAATCACCCTGGGTTGTGCCAGTGTTGCAATGGCTGGCGCTTCGGGCCCGGTGGCCCCGGTAGCCCCGGTTTCTGTAGCCGCTCCTGTTGCTGCCGCTTCGAATTGGTCCGGCCTGTATGCTGGCGGGCTGGTCAGCTTTGATAGCGGCACTGTTTCCGCTTTTACAAACAATATTCCTGGCATCAGTAGAACACTTGACCCAACCACGTCATTTGGTGGTTTTGTCGGCTATAATCGGCAGGTGAACAATCTGGTGTTTGGGGGCGAGTTGGCCTATACCACGGGTGATATTCCTGTCACGGGCCTTTTAAACTCTTTCGTAACAGACCGTGTGGATGCCAAGGGGCGGCTTGGCTATAGTTTCGGCTCTGCGCTTGTGTATGGCGTTGTCGGGTATTCATGGGCGACCACGAGTGATGCAGGCATCGTTTATCCGGCTGCGGGGCTCAACTATGGCGTGGGCCTTGACTATATGATCAATGATCATATTTTCGTCGGCGCTGAATACCTGATGCGCAATTTGACCGGGTCCGATGTCGGGGTAAACCGGGTTGACGCCACCATCAACAGCGCAACCCTTCGCGCCGGTTACAAGTTTTAAGACGAGGCTCCGGTAGCGCCGAGCCGTAGGGTGCGTGGTTTTCCACGCACCTTTTTTTGCTTTTGGTGGGTGCGAGCACCCGCCCGTTGATTTACTGAACCCTTGTTCATTTCTGTTTGTCTTGCGGGCGCGGGCGGATTATGAAGGGGGAAAGGCGCATCTAGACGCCGAGAATTTCCGAGGGGTGCTTTGTTCACCACAGGCCTTTGGGCCAACCTACTGGGAGTCATATCATGGGATATCGGGAAACGTATCAACGCTGGCAGCAGGACCCGGAGGCCTTCTGGATGCAGGCCGCGGAGGCGATTGACTGGGTCAAAAAGCCCAGCCGCGCGCTGGAGGGCAGCAATGCGCCCATGTATCAGTGGTATGCGGACGGGGTGATGAACACCTGTTATAACGCGCTGGACCGCCATGTGGCGGCGGGGCGCGGGGATCAGGCGGCGGTGATTTATGACAGCCCGATCACGGGGGCCAAGGCGACCATTACCTATGCAGAGATGACGGACCGCGTGGCCACGCTGGCGGGGGCCTTGGCGCGCAGGGGCATCACCAAGGGCGACCGCGTGCTGATTTACATGCCGATGGTGCCGGAGGCGCTGGAGGCGATGCTGGCTTGCGCGCGGCTCGGGGCGATTCACTCGGTGGTGTTTGGCGGCTTTGCCGCCAACGAGCTGGCCACACGGATTGATGATGCGACCCCCAAGGCGGTGATTGCGGCGAGCTGCGGGATAGAGCCGGGGCGGGTGGTGGCCTATAAGCCATTGCTTGACGAGGCCATTGCGATTTCCAGCCACAAGCCGGAGTTCAGCGTGATCTTGCAGCGGGCGCAACTGGCCGCCGAACTGGGCGAGACCGATATTGACTGGCACGCCTTCAAGGCAGGTGCCGAACCTGCCCCCTGCACCCCCGTTGGCGGGGCGGACCCGCTTTATATCCTCTATACCTCCGGCACCACGGGCCAGCCCAAGGGGGTGGTGCGGCCCAATGGCGGCCATGCGGTGGCGCTGCATTGGACGATGAAGAACATCTATAATGTCGAGGCGGGGGAGGTGTTCTGGGCGGCCTCGGATGTCGGCTGGGTCGTGG
This sequence comes from Paracoccaceae bacterium, assembly GCA_026995265.1. GTDB lineage: Bacteria > Pseudomonadota > Alphaproteobacteria > Rhodobacterales > Rhodobacteraceae > UBA3077. The sequence goes on along the minus strand of JALWPC010000110.1, from coordinate 16,802 downwards.
GGCACAGCTACATTTGCTACGGGCCGCTGCTGGCGGGGGCCACGGCGGTGGTGTTTGAGGGCAAGCCCATCGGCACGCCGGATGCAGGCACCTTCTGGCGGGTGATCGAAGAGCACAAGGTGGTGAGCTTCTTCACCGCGCCCACGGCGTTTCGCGCCATCAAGCGGGTGGACCCTGAAGGCGAATTCGTGAAAAAGCACGACCTATCCAGCCTCAGGGCGCTGTTTCTGGCGGGGGAGCGCGCCGATAGTGACACCATCACATGGGCGCAAGACCAGCTCGGTGTGCCGGTGATCGACCATTGGTGGCAGACCGAAACCGGCTATGCCATCGCCGCCATCCCGCTGGGGCTGGAAGCGCTGCCGGTCAAGCTCGGCTCGCCCGGGGTGCCGATGCCCGGTTATGCCGTAGAGGCGCTGGGCGATGACGGCCAGCCGGTGCCCACGGGCGAAATGGGGGCGATTGCCATCAAGCTGCCCCTGCCGCCGGGCACCCTTGGCGGCCTCTGGCAGGCGGAAGAGCGCTACAAGAGCGCCTATCTGGAGACCTTCCCCGGCTATTACGAAACCGGCGATGCGGGGATGATCGACGAGGACGGCTACCTTTATATCATGGCCCGCACCGATGATGTAATCAACGTGGCGGGGCACCGGCTCTCGACGGGGGCGATGGAGGAGGTGCTGTCTTCCCACCCTGACGTGGCCGAATGCGCGGTGATCGGGGTGGCGGATGCGCTCAAGGGGCAGGTGCCGCTCGGGTTCCTGTGCCTCACTGCCGGGGTGGCGCGCGACCACGCGGATGTGGTGGCGGAATGCGTGGCGCTGGTGCGCGAAAAGATCGGCCCCGTGGCGGCGTTCAAGCTCGCCTGCGTGGTGGAGCGCCTGCCCAAAACCCGCTCGGGCAAGGTGCTGCGCGGCACCATGGCCAAAATCGCCGACGGCCTGGCATGGAAAATGCCTGCGACGATTGATGACCCTGTTATTTTGGACGAAATTACAGTATCCTTGCGTAAATTGGGCTTTGCGGGCGGCCCTTAGCCTCGGCATTGCGAATCGAACATTTCGCGGGGTGTAAATAAAGTGCTAATGAAATCAGCGTGTTAACGGTTTGTAAACCCTTGCTGTGGCACGCTCTGGATGGCCACTTTGCAAAAGGCAAATGGCCGATCGAAAAATTGCAAAACGCAAACGACAGTGACGGGGTCCTCTGCAAATTGCGATTCAGATAAGGAGAAAAAGGGCTAAATCATGGGCCGCGGTCTTGCATCTATCACAGTATAAGGACCGAGGGACTCTGAAAGGAACGTAAAAAATGAACAGACTGACCCCCATTCTGGCCCTGGCGGTGGCGCTTTGCCTGCCCCGGCTGGCCATGGCGCAAGATACGATGCTGACGGTGACCAATACCGTAACCGGCACCGAAGTTATATTAAGCGAAGCCGAGCTTATGGCTTTCCCACAGGTTACCATCCACACCGAAAACGAATTTGTTGACCAGATGACCGCCTTTAGCGGCCCGCTGGGCCGCGATGTGCTGGCTGCGGCGGGAGAGGGCGGCAGCACGGTGGTGCTGACCGCAGTGAATGACTACGCGGTGGAGGTGCCCATCGAGGATTTCACCAAGTATGATGTGGTCTTTGCCATGTCTGCCGACGGGGAAAAATTCTCGCGCCGCGACAAGGGGCCGATCTGGGTGGTCTACCCGATGTCGGAGCATGCCGAGCTGCAGGACCCTGTTTATAACGCGCGGCTGATCTGGCAACTGGTGAAGGTGGAAATCAAGTAAGTGGCGCGCAAACGTCTCTTTTCCAAGGTTCTGTTCGGTGGCGTCGTTCTGGTCGCCATCGGCATTGCCACGTTTGGATTCCTGACGTTCAAGGACAATCTGGACGCCATGCGGCGGGCCAGTCAGGAAAACATTTCCTGGTCGGCCAACCAGTTGGAGCGGGAACTGACCCGCTTTCTGGATTCGCTGGGCGCCTCGCGGGCGGGCACGGCCAGCTCGACGGTGGAGATAAACCAGCGCTTTGACGTGCTCTGGAGCCGCGTTGCGGTGTTCCAGCGCGGCAAGGTGGGCAGAAGGCTGCGGGCCTATGATGATGAAAACGTCATTGGTCGCCTGTTTGACGAGCTCAAGCGGCAGGAACTGGCGGTGGTCAGCATCAAGAGCTTTGACTTTACCACCATGGCCAATGTCAGCGCCGCGTTTTTTCCCTTCGGCGCGGGGCTGCACGAACTGAGTCGGAAGATCACCCTTGGGGAAGAGAAAAAGGCGGCCGCCATTCGGGCGCAAATGCGCGACAGTGCCGATTATGCGCTCTATGCCAGCATTCTGACGGTGGTCCTGATCACCGGTGCGCTGGTTTATTTTGTCTATGAGGGCCAGCAATACCGGAAACTGGCGGATGAAAACGAGGCCCTGGCGCAGAGGTTCAAGACCGCCAGCGAGGTGAAATCGCGCTTCCTGACCATGATGAGCCACGAGTTGCGCACCCCGATGAACGGGGTGCTGGGGCTGCTGGCATTGGCGCAGAATAGCGAGAGCGACCCGGAGCAGAAGGCGCGGCTGGCACAGGCGGAGCGCTCGGCCAGCCGGATGCTGGATATGCTGACGGACATTCTGGATTTCGCAGCGCTGGACAATGCGCAATACCATATCGACGACAAGCCGTTTTTCAGCAATGAACTGCTGTTGGCCCTGCCGGAATTGCTGGGGCCGGTGGCCAGTCAGGCAAAAGCGAGGTTGAATGTGGAGGGCACAGGCCGGCTGCCGTTGATGTTGCGTGGCGACGCCACCCGACTGCGGCGCGCTTACGCCCTGATGGTCACCTACTTTCTGGAAACGGCCGGGGCACGGGAGATTGGTCTGACGCTGGCCTATGAAAACGGGGTTTTGCAGGCGCGCATCGAGGTGGACTATATCGGCAAGGGCTGGTCGCCCGACCTGATTTTCGGTGAGCGTAAGAACAATGCCGACAGCTTTGCGGCCGAGGCGCTTGGGCCAAGTGTGGCGCGGGCTCTGGTGAAAAAAATGAAGGGCAAAATTTCTGTTGGCACCAGCGAGTCCGGCAAGATATTGCTCTGCATAGATGTGCCTGTGGCGGCGCTGGAGCCACGGCGGCTCAAGATGTTTGTCAGCGTGCAGTCGGCCCCGATGGAAATGCTGTGTAAATCCTCCGTTGCCGGGCTGCCGGTGGATTTTGTTTGCCCGGAAACGGCGACGCAGGCCGATATAATCCTGATGGAAGCCGGCTCCTGTGATGACGCGGACAAGGTCGGGGCGCTGCGCACGCGCTTTCCAGATGCTCTGGTTTTCGGCATTGGCCGCCCGCAAAAAAACGGGGTTTTTGATTTTGTTGCCGATATGCCGCTGGAGGCGGCGCGGCTTAAAAACCGGGTGTCGGAGGCCTTGAAGTAAGGAATGGGTAACCATTTTGCCCTAATTATGACATACTGCAATCGTAAGATGTTTTTGGCTCGCGGGCCGACTAAAAGAGGCAAGAATTGACCCAAATTACAAAGCGCGCGGAGAATCCGTTGCCCGATGATCAAAACCAGCTTGCGAATGCGCTGCTTTCGCATGATATCCGCTCGGCCTTAAGTGGTATTGTGAGCGCCAGCCAAGCGCTTGAAAGCGCCGGTTTGGCGGGCGACCATGCTGCGCAACTGGCGCAAATACACACGGCGGCCCTTTATATCAACGATTTACTCGGCGTGGCAGCCGAGGAGCCGGGCAGCGTGCCGGTCGCCGAACTCGAGCCGCTGCTGGCGCAGCTGGAGGCGTTTTGGGGGCCGGAGGCTGCCAGAAAGGGCCTGCGGTTTTCGCTGGCGCGCAAGGGCAGCATCCCGGGGGCCTTGCGCCTGCCGAAGGTGGATTTTATGCGCGTGTTCAACAATATCATTGGCAACGCGCTAAAATTCAGCAGCAGCGGGGCACTGGATATGCGGCTCGCGCGGGTTGAAAACGGCGCGCTTCTGATCGAGGTCGTGGATGACGGTCCGGGCTTTAGCGACGGCGCACAGGCAAAGCTGTTTTCTTTGCGCGGGCGGCCCGAAGGCGCAGAGGCCGAAGGCTCTGGCCTGGGGCTGTTTATCGCGCGAGAGTTGCTGGAAAAGGCGGGCGCAGAGATAAAGGCCGAAAACCGGCCGTCCGGCGGGGCACGGGTTTCGGTGCTCTTCCCCGAGGATTTGCTGATCGCGGCGGAAAAGCCGGTGGCAAAGCCCAAAACCGGCCTGCCGGATCTTTCCCACCTGCGGATTTTGCTGGCCGAGGATAACCCCACAAACCAGTTGGTCGCCACCCAGATGCTCACAAAAATGAACGCCACGGTCGAGAGTGCCGCCGATGGCGTGGAAGCTCTGGCCGCCTTTGAGCGCGGCGATTTCAACCTTGGCCTGATCGACATCGAAATGCCGCGAAAGTCGGGGCTGGAAGTGCTGCGGGAGATGCGGGCGCGTGGTGACGAAAAGGCCAAAACCACGCTTTTGGCACTCACCGCCTATGTGCTGCCCGAACACAGGGACCGCATTATGGCGGCGGGGGCCGATGGCATTATTGCCAAACCCCTGACCGACATTGCCGCCTTCGGCAATGCGATTCTGGTGGTGACCGGCGCGCCGGAAGCCGGGGGGGCAACGGTGCCTCAAGCCGCCAATCCGGATGCGGATATCCAGATGGATGTGTATGACGGGCTGAAAGAGATAATCGGCCCCGCCTCGATGCGCGAATTGCTCGGCAAGGTGCAAAGCGACCTTGCCGAAGTGCGCGAAGGGGTGCAGGATGGGGTGGCGGCCAAGGATGCGGGCCCTATTCGGGCCAGCACCCATATTCTGATTTCCGTGGCGGGGGCGTTTGGTGCGGTCAATCTGCAACACCTTGCCGAGGCCCTGAATGCCACAGCGAAAACCGGAGATTGGGCGCGTATTGTGCCGGAAGCGGCCCGCTGCCAGCAGGGCATTTCGGATGTGCTGCGTTTTGTAAACAGTGAACTCGGGAGTCTTGAAAGCTAGAAAATGGATTTGCCGCTGCTCCTCGTTGAAGATACCTCGTCATTGGCGATGGTCTATCGCTCGGTTCTGGAAAAGGCGGGCTATAGCGTGGTGGCCTGTGACACCATTTCGCAAGCGCGCGAAGACATGCAGAACCAGCGGTTTAGCGTGATATTGCTGGACCTGAGCCTGCCCGATGGCGACGGGATGGAACTGATGGGCGACATCCTGAAGGGCGGCGCCAAGGTGATTGTGATCACCGCAAACGGCTCGATCAACCGCGCGATTGAAGCCATGCGCGAGGGCGCGTTTGATTTTCTGGTCAAGCCGTTTGACGAGAAAAAGCTGCTGGGCGCGGTGGAAAACGCGATGCAGGTGCAGGCGGCGGCGCCGAGCCGGCCCGACAGCGAGGAATTTTCCGTCCGGGCCGAGTTTCACGGCTTTATCGGCACCTCAGAGCCGATGCAGCGTGTTTACCGGATGATCAGCAATATCGGCCGCAGTTCCGCCACGGTGTTCATTACCGGCGAAAGCGGGACGGGCAAAGAGGTAGCCGCCAAGGCGATTCACGCGGTCTCTACCCGCGCCAACAAGCCCTTTGTGCCGCTGAATTGCGGGGCGATTCCGGCGGACCTGCTGGAATCTGAGGTGTTCGGCCACCTGAAGGGCTCTTTCACGGGGGCGATCACCAACAAAATCGGCGCGGCCGAGGCGGCGTCCGGCGGCACGCTGTTTCTGGATGAAATCTGTGAAATGGATCTGGCGCTGCAAACCAAATTGCTGCGGTTTCTGGAAACCTCCAAAATTCAGCCCGTCGGGGCGGTGGCCGCCAAATCGGTCGATGCCCGCATTCTCTGCGCCACCAACCGGGACCCGCTGGCCGAGGTGAAAGCCGGGCGCTTTCGCGAGGATCTCTATTATCGTTTGCACGTTGTGCCGATGCACATGCCGCCCCTGCGCGGGCGGGTCGAGGATATAGACCTGATCGCCAACGCGGCTTTGCGCCGGTATTCCGAGGAGGAGGACCGCGATTTCACCAAAATCTCCCCCGAGGTGCGGCGGATTTTTGCGCAATATGACTGGCCGGGGAATGTGCGGCAATTGCTGAACGTGATGCGTAACATCGCGGTGCTGCACAACGGCACCCATGTTTTGCCGGAAATGCTGCCCGCCGAAGTGGCCATAGAAGGGCCGCCGGAAGGCGCGCAAGAGCCCCCACAGGCGGCACAGCAGGCCCCCTGTGATGTGGCGCAGTTTGTTGGCCAGACCCTCGCCCAGTTGGAGCGCGCCTTCGTGGAAGCAACGATCAGCGAGTGCAACGGCTCGGTGCCGGAAGCGGCGCGGATGCTCGATGTTTCCCCCTCGACCATTTACCGCAAGCAGGAAAACTGGCGCAAAGCAGCGCGGTAATCCTTGCCGCTTACCGATTGCGGGCGTGCCACAGGGGCGGGCCTCGCAGCGCGGCGCGGGTGCATTCTCGCCCCAAGCGCCACACCGGCCGCGCCGCCACCGCGTCGCACACGCATTTTCACCTCTGGTGAAAAGCCGCCCGACAGGGCGCATGCGAGGCTTGCCAATATCGTGAAATTGACTGTATGATCAATTTTTTGAAGCTACAGGGGGCCCTATGTCTTTACTGGATGCCGCACGGCGGGCACGCGAAAACGCCCATGCGCCTTACTCCAATTTCAAGGTCGGGGCGGCCCTGCGCACCGCGTCGGGCGAAGTGTTTGCGGGCTGCAATGTGGAGAATGTGGCCTATCCCGAGGGCACCTGCGCCGAGGCGGGGGCGATTGCGGCGATGGTAGCGGCGGGGCAGGGGGATATTGCCGAGATTCTGGTGATGGCCGAGAGCGCGGTGCCGATTACGCCCTGCGGCGGTTGCCGGCAGAAAATCGCGGAATTCGGCACGCCGGAAACGGTGATCACCCTCGCCAACCCGACGGGCGTTATTGGCAAGGTGACCCTTGGCGAGTTGCTCCCCGGCTCCTTCACTCCCGCCCATCTGAACGAGGCCAAGTGATGTTGCCCCAGGAAATCATCGCCGCCAAGCGCGATGGCAAACCGCTCTGCGAGGAAGAAATTATTGCCTTTATTCAGGGTCTTACCAATGGCTCCGTGAGCGGCGAGCAGGCGGCGGCCTTCGCCATGGCGGTATACTTTCAGGGCATGGACCTGACCGAGCGGGTGGCGCTGACCGAGGCGATGCGCGACAGCGGCGATGTGCTGGGCTGGCACTTGCCCGGGCCGGTGCTCGATAAGCATTCCACCGGGGGCGTGGGGGATAATGTGTCCTTGATGCTCGCCCCCGCGCTGGCCGTGTGCGGGGCCTATGTGCCGATGATCTCGGGGCGGGGCCTGGGGCATACCGGCGGCACGCTGGACAAGTTCGACGCCATTCCGGGCTACCAAACCCAGCCCGACATCGACACCCTGAAGCGGGTCACCCGCGAGGTGGGCTGCGCGATTATCGGCCAAACGGGAGATGTGGCCCCCGCCGACAAGCGGCTCTATGCCATTCGGGACGTCACCGCCACGGTGGAATCGGTGGACCTGATCACCGCCTCGATCCTGTCCAAAAAGCTGGCGGCGGGGCTGGAGGGGCTGGTGCTGGACGTGAAATGCGGCTCGGGGGCGTTTATGGACAGCCTGCCGAAAGCCCGCGAGCTGGCCGAAAGCCTTGTGCGGGTCGCCAATGATGCGGGGTGTCGCACCAGCGCCCTGATCACCGATATGAACGAGCCTTTGGCGCGGGCGGCGGGCAACGCGCTGGAGATGCAAAACGCGGTAGATTTCCTGACGGGCAAGGAGGTTGACAACCGCTTGTGGGATGTGACCGTGGCGCTGGGGGCGGAGCTTCTGGCCAATGCGGGGCTGGCGAACAGCCCTGATAGCGGGGCCGGGATGATGCAGGCGGCGCTGCACTCCGGCAAGGCGGCGGAACGCTTTGGCCAGATGGTCAGCGCCCTTGGTGGGCCAACGGATTTTGTGGAAAAGGCGGAAGGATACCTCGAAAAAGCCCCGCTGGTGGCGGAGGTTTACGCCGAAAAATCCGGCTTTGTGCAGGCGATTGACACCAAGGCCGTGGGCATGGCGGTGGTGGCGCTGGGCGGCGGGCGCACGAAGTCATCCGACCTGATAGACTATGCTGTCGGCCTCGATTGGCTGGCGGGCATTGGCCAGCATGTGGACGGAGAGCAGCCGGTTGCGCGGGTTCATGCGCGGGACGAGGCGGCGCTAGAAGAAGCGAAACGCCGCGTGATCGCGGCTTATGCAATAGGCGAAGCGGTGCCGGAAGAGGCCCCGTTGATACTGGAAAGGATAAGCTGATGGCGCGGGCATTTCTGCTGATCATGGACTCGGTGGGCATTGGCGGCGCGCTGGATGCGGCGGCTTTTGGCGATGAAGGCTCCAACACTTTGGGCCATATTGCGGCGGAATGCGCGGCGGGGCGGGCCGATATGGGCCGCGAAGGGCCGCTTAGGCTGCCCAACCTTGACGCGCTCGGCTTTGGCGCGGCGGCGCGGGAGGCGTGCGGTGCGGTGCCTGCTGGCCTCACCGGCAGCACGGGCCTGTTTGCGGTGGCCAACGAGGCCTCCAAGGGCAAGGATACCCCCACCGGCCACTGGGAGCTTTCCGGCGTGCCGGTGCCCTTTGACTGGCACTATTTCCCCGATACCCGGCCCTGTTTTCCGCCCGATAAAATCGCCGAATTTATCACGCGCGCCAAGCTCCCGGGCATTCTGGGAGACAAGCACGCATCCGGCACCGCGATTATCGAGGAACTGGGCGAAGCGCATATGCGCTCGGGCAAGCCGATCTGCTATACCTCGGCCGACAGCGTGTTCCAGATTGCCGCCCATGAGGAGAGCTTCGGGCTGGCGCGGCTGCTGGAGGTCTGCGAGATTGCCGCTGAAATCTTCCATCCGATGATGGTCGGGCGGGTGATTGCACGGCCCTTCCTTGGCGCGCCGGGCAGCTTCAGGCGCACCCCGAACCGGCGCGATTATGCCATTGCCCCGCCGGAGCCAACGATCTGTGATCGGGTGGTGGCGGCGGGCGGGCGCACCTTGGCGGTGGGCAAAATCGGCGATATTTTCGCCCATCGGGGGATCAGCGAGGTCTTCAAGGGCAAGGACGATATGGCGCTGGTGGACCATACGGTGAGCCTCATGGACACGGCCCGCGACGGCGACCTCGTGTTTGCCAATTACGTCGAGTTTGACAGCCTTTACGGCCACCGCCGCGACGTGGCCGGCTATGCCCGCCACCTTGAGGCCTTTGATAAACGCCTGCCGGAAATCACCGCCAAGCTGCGCGCGGGCGACCTGTTGATGATCTCGGCGGACCATGGGAACGACCCGACATGGACGGGCACCGAGCACACCCGCGAGCGGGTCGCGGTGCTGGTGGCGGGCACGGCCCGCGCGGGCAACCTCGGGCAGGTGGGCTTTGCGGATGTTGGCGAGACCATTGCCGCGCATTTGGGGCTGCCCCCCGGCCCCCACGGAAAGAGCTTTTTATGACGTTCAGCGACATACCCAAAACCGAGCTGCACCTGCACCTCGAAGGGGCCGCGCCGCCTGCCTTTATCCGTCGCCTCGCCGCGGAAAAGGGCGTGCGCATGGACGGTGTTTTTGATGAAAACGGGGCCTATGTCTGGGCGACCTTTGTGGAGTTCCTTGCCACCTATGAACAGGCCTGCGAAGTGCTGAAAACCCCCGAGGATTTCGGGCGGCTGATGGCGGCGGTGCTGGCCGAGCAGGCCGCCAATGGCGTGGTTTACACCGAGCATTTTCTGGCCCCGGATTTCTGCGGCGGCGGTGATCTGGTGGCGTGGAAAGAATATCTTGCCGCCATGGTTGAGGCCGCCGAGGCCAGCCCCGTGGAGGTGCGGTTTATCCCGACTTGTGTGCGCCATATGGGGCCGGAGCATGCGCGGATTACGGCGCGCATTACCGCGGAAACCGCGGGCGGCCTGGTCACCGGCTTTGGCATGGGTGGCGATGAAAGCCAGTATAGCGCCGCCGATTTCGCCTATGCCTTTGACATGGCGCGCGAAGCGGGGCTGGGGATTACCAGCCACGCAGGCGAGGTCGAGGGGCCGGACTCGGTGCGCGAAACCCTGGACGCCCTGCGCCCCGGCCGCATCGGCCACGGGGTGCGCTCGGTTGAGGACCCCGCGCTGGTGGAGCGGCTGGCCGCCGAGGGCGTGGTGCTGGAGGTCTGCCCCGGCTCCAATATCGCGCTTGGCATTTACGCTGACCTCAAGGCGCATCCGATTTCGGCGCTGCGCGATGCAGGGGTGGCGGTGACGGTCTCCACCGATGACCCGCCCTACTTTCACACCGATATGACCGCCGAATATCGCGGCCTTTCCGAGCAATTAGGCTGGACGCAGGATGATTTAGACGCGATAAACAGGGCAGCCATGAAAGCCGCATTTTGTGACGAGGCGACTCGTGCCAAGCTGCTGGCCACGTTTAACGGAGCCTGACACATGCAACATTTCACCCTTGTTGACCACCCGCTGGTGCAGCACAAACTCACCAAAATGCGCGAGAAAACCCGCTCTACCGCCGAGTTCCGCCAGCTTCTGCGCGAGATCAGCCACCTGCTGGCTTACGAGGTCACCCGCGACCTGCCGATGACCATGACCACGGTGGAAACCCCGCTGGAAGAGATGGAAGCCCCTGTTTTGAAAGGCAAAAAACTGGCGCTGATCTCGATTTTGCGGGCGGGCAACGGCTTGCTGGACGGGGTGCTGGAGCTGATCCCCTCGGCCCGTGTGGGCTTTGTGGGGCTTTATCGTGACGAAGAAACCCTGAAGCCGGTGCAGTATTACTTCAAGGTCCCCAAGGAAATGAGCGAGCGCGTGGTGATCGCGGTGGACCCGATGCTGGCTACGGGCAACAGCTCGGTGGCGGCGATTGACCTGCTGAAGGAATCAGGCGCCAAAGACATCCGCTTCATGTGCCTGCTCGCCGCCCCCGAGGGCGTGGCGCGGATGAAAGAGGCCCACCCTGATGTGCCGATTATCTCGGCGGCGCTGGACCGTCAGCTCAGCGATATTGGCTACATTCTGCCGGGCCTCGGGGATGCCGGCGACCGGATGTTTGGCACAAAATAACGGGTGATGGCGGGCTAAAAGCCCGCCCTACATTTAATTACCTGTAGGGCGGGCTTCAGCCCGCCACACGTTACGCGCCAAACAACGCCTCCAGCCTAAGCGCCGCGATCTGGTGCACCTGGTCGAGCGCCTCGCGAAATTCCACCTCCGGCGCGTTATCCACACGGCTGCGGAAATTTTCCAGAATTTCCGCCCTGGTGCGCCCCCGCACCGCCAGAATATAGGGAAAGCCGAAGCGCGCCTTGTAGCGCGCGTTCAGCGCGGTGAACTCGGCAAATTCCGCCTCGCTGCACTGGTCCAGCCCCGCGCTGGCCTGCTCGGAGGTGCTCTCGGCCGTCAGCGCGCCGGATTTCGCCAGCTTGCCCGCCAAGTCCGGATGGGCGCGCAAAAGCGCCAGTTGCGCCTCCCGCCCCGCGTCTTCCACGATTTGCCGCATCACTTCGGGCAGGTCTTTGGGCGCGGGCGGGCCCATGTCAAAGGCCTTTTCCGCCACCCATGCGCTATGCTCGTAAACCCCGCCGAAGCGGCGCAAATAGGCGCGTTTGTTATGAATCATCACCGCCTCACTTTCCTCTTTTCCTTTCCATAATGGCAGGTTACGCTCCTCCGAAACAAGGAAAATCGAAAGGGACGGCTATGGAAACCATTTTGCAGGAATGGGTCAGCCTTTTTGTGCGCTGGGCGCATATTATTTCCGCTATTGGCTGGATCGGGTCTTCGTTTTATTTCATGTGGCTGGATAGCAGCCTGAAAAAGCGCAAGGGCCTGCCCATGGGCACCAAGGGCGATAGCTGGTCGGTGCATGGCGGCGGGTTTTACCATGTGGTGAAATACGAGGTCGCGCCCGATGAAATGCCCGAGGCGCTGAAATGGTTCAAATGGGAGAGCTATTCCACATGGCTCACCGGCTTTACCATGATGTTTGTCACCTATTACTGGAGCGCGTCGGGGCTGCTGATTGATAAAAGCGTGCTCGACCTGAGCGAGGGGCAGGCGATTGCCGCCTCTATGGCCTCGCTGGCGATTGCATGGGTGTTTTATGATCAGCTCTGCAAATCTTTCCTGCGGCAATGGCCGGTGGCGGTGTTTGCGGTGCTGTTTGTGGCGATTGTGGCGGCAAGCTGGGGCTTTCAGCATGTGTTTTCGGCCCGCGCGGCGTGGCTGCATACGGGCGCGATTATTGCCACGATGATGACGGGCAATGTGTTCTTTGTGATCATCCCCAACAGCAAGGTTCTGGTGGCAGACCTGATTGCGGGGCGCACGCCGAAGGCCGAATTTGGCGAGATCGCCAAGCTGCGCTCGACCCATAACAACTACCTCACCCTGCCTGTCATCCTGATGATGATTTCTAACCACTACCCGATGACCTATTCCCACCCCTATGCGTGGGTGATGGTGGCCATGGCGCTGGTGATCGGCGCGGTGGTGCGGATATTTTATAACCGCCACGAGGCGGGCGTGCATGGCTTTGCGGTGCAATGGCAATGGCCATTGGTGGCGGTTATGGCCGTGGGCATGGTGGCGTTTTCCATGTGGCGGCCGGACCAGAAAGTGGTGGCGGTGGACCCCGTGCGGGCGATGGAGATTGTCACCACCCGTTGCGCGGTTTGCCACTCGGCTACCCCGAGCTCGGACATGTTCGAAGAGGCCCCGGCGGGTGTTATGTTTGATACGCTGGAGCAGATCCGCGCCCATTCCGGCAAGATGATCGCGCAGGCGGTGCTGGCCAACACCATGCCGCTGGGCAATATCACCGAAATCACCCCCGAGGAGCGCCAGATTCTGGGGGCATGGCTGCGCGACGGCGCCCCCGCCGAATGAGCCTGCTGGTCAAAAACGCCGATGTGCTGGTGACCATGGATGGTGAGCGGCGCGAGTTGGAGGGTGGCTGCCTGCTGGTCGAGGGTGGAGTGATTGCCTCGGTCGGGCCAGCGTTGCCCGCTGATGAAGTGCTGGACGCCAGCGGGTGTGTCGTCACTCCCGGGCTGGTCAACACCCATCACCACCTCTACCAGAGCCTCACCCGCGCGGTGCCCGGCGGGCAAGATGCCCTGCTGTTTGGCTGGCTGCAAAGGCTCTACCCGATATGGGCGCGGATGGGCCCAGCGCATATGAAGGTCTCGGCCCAAATCGGGCTGGCTGAGCTGGCGCTTTCGGGTTGTAGCCTGTCATCCGACCATCTCTACCTTTACCCGAACGGCGTGCGGCTGGAGGATACGATCGAGGCGGCGCAAAGCTTGGGTATGCGCTTTCACCCCACCCGTGGCTCTATGAGCATCGGCGAAAGCGACGGGGGCCTGCCGCCCGACAGCCTGGTGGAGCGCGAGGCCGATATTCTGGAAGACAGCATCCGGCTGATTGACCAGTGGCATGATGCCTCCGACGGTGCCATGCTGCGCATCGGCCTCGCCCCGTGCTCGCCGTTTTCAGTGAGCCGCGAGTTGATGCGGGACAGCGCCCTGCTGGCCCGTGACAAGGGCGTGATGCTGCACACGCATCTGGCCGAAAACGACGAGGACATCGCCTATTCCCTTGAGAGGTTCGGCTGCCGCCCGGGCGAATATGCCCGCGATCTCGGCTGGGTCGGCGATGACGTCTGGCATGCCCATTGCGTGAAGCTCGACGTGAACGAGACCAACCTGTTCGCCGCCACCGGCACCGGTGTTGCCCATTGCCCCTGCTCGAATTGTCGCCTTGGCTCGGGTATTGCGCCGGTGCGGGCGATGCGGGATGCGGGGGTTAAGGTCGGCCTCGGGGTGGATGGCTCGGCCAGCAATGACGCGGGCGATATGATCTCCGAAGCCCGCCAAGCCATGCTGTTGCAGCGGGTGCAAAACGGGGCAGACGCGTTTAGCGCCCGTGAAGCACTGGAACTCGCCACGCTCGGCGGTGCACAGGTGCTCGGGCGATCTGACTGCGGGTCGCTTGAAGTGGGCAAACGCGCCGATTTTGCGGTGTGGGATATGCAGGGACTGGCTAATGCCGGCGCATGGGACCCGGTGGCAGCCCTCGTGCTTTGTGGCCCGCAAAGGGCGCGAGACCTTTATGTCGAGGGCCGCCCCGTGGTGCGCGAGGGCCAAATCACCGGGCTTGATATGCCGGTGATCCTTGAACAGGCGTGCAAACTCGCGGCAGGGCTGGCCTAAGTTTCCGCGGTGATTTTAAACATAGTTCTCCCGCCTGTCGGACGATTTTGCTTCGCAAAACGCCGCCAGTTGGGCATGGCCTCGCTTCGCTCGGCAAGCGGCGCGTCAACCCTTGCTCTGCTTGGTGAGATTTCACCCACGCCGCGCTGCAGCCATTGCGCCTGGGGCGGGTGCAGATGAGTATTTATGGAAGAATGAAGAAGGGATTTCTTCCAAATTGGTCAAATATCCTGGGGTGAGCATCTTTGATGCGAGGGGCAAAGCCCCTTATTTGCTGGCCACAAGCACCTATGTTTGTGTGCGGCGCGGGCGCGAACTTGCAACAAGCACAGCACTTGACGCGCCGCCTCCGAGCCGCAGGCGAGGCGCGGTCCGGTGCTTTAGCACCGGATACAGGCGGCCAGGCACAGTCCCAAAACAAAAACACCTAGCTGCTCACTTCCTTGAAAAAATATTCGACGGAAAATTTATACTTCTCCGTTATAAATGAAAGCCCCGCATGACGCGGCAGCAAACAGGAGACCAGAATGACCATCGTTAGATCCTTCATCGCTTTCATTTTTTGCTTGATTACCACATGGGCGCAGGCGGAAACTTTTGCCTATAAACCCGGGGGCGGCAATGCCAATTCGCTTGATATTTACACCTTCGAGGGCGCGCATAATGCGCCGGTTATGGTTTATATCCACGGCGGGGCCTGGGTGACGGGCGACAAGAGCCGCGTGCACCGGAAGGACGAATTTTTCAACAATCGCGGCTATGTTTTCATTTCGCTCAACTACACTTTGGTGCCTCAAACCACGGTGGAAGGCCAACTCGAAGAAATTGACGCGGCGATTGGCTATATCGTCGCCAATGTGGCACGGGCGGGGGGTGACCCGAACAATATCAGCCTGATAGGCCATTCGGCGGGGGCGCATCTGGTCACCATGACGGCCCTGCGCCCGCTGGCAAACATGCAGGCGCTGATCGCCAATGGCGGGTTGCGCGCCGTTATCAGCAATGACACCCGCTCCTATAACATCCCGCGCATCGCCGCCGATGCGGGTGGTCACCTTCCCCGCGCCTATGCCCGCCCCTTTGGCAATGACCCCGCCCGCTGGGCCGCGCTTTCGCCGCTCACCTATATTGGCGAAACCGAGAAAAACCTGCCGCCGTTTCTGATCGCCCATTCAGGGCAGGGCAGCGCCGCGCGTCGTGCCAGCTATGCCGCTGAATTTGCCGATGCTTTGCTGGCGGCAGGGGTTTCGGCCACGGTCTATGATGGCAGCCAGTATAGCCATGAGCAGATCAACAAAGGCATCGGCAAAGAGCCCGGCATTACCGGTGCCATTGCCGCCTTTCTTGACACCGTCCAGTAGCCCGTTTGCGCGCCTTGCCACCTGTGCTAGGCTCTGGCCATACCGGAGGATTTCATGAAAACCCTGTGCGCGCTTATACTGGCCACGCTTTTGGCGGCCCAACTCACCCACGCTCAAACCCTCGCCTATATGGCGGGGGAAAACAGCCCCGAACTGGATGTTTACAGCTTTGAGGGCGCTAATAACGCGCCCATCATCATTTATGTGCATGGCGGGGCATGGATGATCGGCGACAAGCGGCAAGTGCGCGACAAGCCGGCGCTTTTCAATGAAAACGGCACTATCTTTGTGTCGGTCAACTACACGTTGGTGCCCCGCGCCACGGTGGAGCAACAACTGGCCGAGCTGGACGCCGCCATTGGCTTTATCGCCGAAAACGCCGCGCGCTTTGGCGGTAATCCCGAGAATATCAGCCTGATGGGGCACTCTGCGGGGGCGCATCTGGTGGTGATGGCGGCGGTAAACCCGGGGCCACGGGCGCAGGCTTTGTTGGCGGCGGGTGCGCTGAAAGCGGTGATCAGCAATGACACCGTCGCCTTTGATATGGCTCAAATTGCGCGGGCGGCGGGGGGGCGCCTGCCCCGGCTCTATCGCAAGCCCTTTGGTGAAGACCCCGCCCGCTGGGCCACCCTTTCCCCCGCAACCTATGTGGCCCGCGCCCAGACCCTGCCGCGCTTTTTGCTGACCCATTCGGGCCAGGGCAATGCCAGCGCGCGGGCGCTGGTGGTGAACGGCTTTGCCGCCCGCCTGCGCCGTGCGGGGGCCGAGGTGCAGGTGTTTGACGGCGGGCGCTACACCCATATGCAAATCAGCCGCGCCGTGGGGGTGGAGCCCGATATTACCCAGGCAATACTTACCTTTTTAGCTGAAAACTAGGAGAAACGAATGCGTTATATTTTGGCAATGGCCTTCATGCTTATATCGGCACTGGCCCTTTCGGCCGAGACCATAAGCTATGTTCCCGGGGCGCGCACCCCCAAGCTTGATATTTATGGCCTGCCCGCTGATCAGGCGGCCCCGGTGATGATATTCATCCACGGTGGCGGCTGGGTTGAGGGCAGCCGCCGCAAGGTTTTTGATGTGCCTGCGTATTTCAATGCAGAGGGCTATGTGTTTGTGTCTATCGGCTACACGCTGGTGCCCGATGCCACGGTGGAGCAGGAGCTTGAGGAGA
>JALWPC010000109.1 GCA_026995265.1 Paracoccaceae bacterium | reverse complement strand
GCAATAGTGCGTCGCGAGCATCCTGCAAAGCGGGCGAGGTAACGCTGCGCTGCGTCAGCACCGCTTCCAGGTCGGGCAGCGTGGGCGAGTCCCCGCTGGGTCTCTGTCCATAGAGTTTCATCAAGGATTCGTCCAGCAACGCTCGTTTGAGGGGGGCGTCGGCAGTCCACAACCCAAGCATTTTCAGCATGGAAAGCGCCATTTCGACCTGAGCGCCGATTTCCTCGTGTACAACGTCCAGCACATTGACAGACGCGCTGGACGTCCCGATGATGCTGCGCTGGTAAACCTCGGGACCGAGGAAGTTCAGGTCTATATTCCCTTGCGGATCCATCATAATCAGGCGGACGCCAGTCAGAAGATGGCGCATCATCAGGAGCAGCATGGCAAAGGTCTTGCCCGCGCCGGTCTGTCCCAGCACGACGCTGTTATAGCTGGGATTGCGGTCATCGAAGATATTGATGATGACGGGGGCTTGGTTGCGGTCAATGCCGAGCATGACGCCGCGCGTCTCGGTGCGGCGGCGGTAGGACAGGGCGGAGCCCGCCAGAATTGCCGCGCCGCTGGTGGTGAGAGGAAAACCGTCCGAGGGGACGGCTGCGCTGAACAGAGCAGTAGGCGGGGCTTTGGGGGTGGTGCCGCTGAACACGCCCTCCAGCAGGTGTCCAACGCCGAAGAGCCTCTCCATTTCCAGTCCGGCGGAGCCGCGGACAATTTCAATCCGGCGGCGCAGCGTCTGGGTATCCTCGCCATCCACGACCACATAGAGATTGACCGCGTGCAATGTTTCGCCATGCGTGAGCGCGTCGCGGATGGACTGAACGCCGCCCGCTGCAGTCTCGGCGGCTTGGATGCTTTCCTCGGTTTTGTGATCGCCATAGCGCACCATAGCGCCCTTGACGCGCAGCAGGCGCTGGGCTTCCTGCGGGGGGAAAGTGTAGATTTGCAGAGCGACCCACAGGCGGAAATCCTGCGCCAGCAAATTGTGCAGCACCTGCGGATGGATAATGCTGCCGAATTGGTTGTAGCGGCTGCGCAGCACAGCCAGCAGCCGCCCATCGTCGGCGGTCAGGCGGTCCCAAGATACGCTGGCGCTATTGAAGGGACGCGGCAGTTCGTGGTCTAGCGGGCGGGCGCGTAAGCCGTAGGAGCCAAGCAGCCCGACCAGAGCGTCCTCCTCCAGCTCGCTGTCCAGCGCCAAATAAAGGCGGGTATAGCGCACCTCTTGGACAGCCTGGTGCAGAAAGTCCTCGTAGGCAATCCGATATGCCATGACGCCGGGCGGCAAATACGCCTCGGGCGTGGCAACCTGCTTGAATCCGTCCAGAATTTCCTGACGTTCCAGCGTGTCGGCGGCAATGAGCAGGCGAGCCACAGGCTGCCCGCGAGTGATGCGAGGCAGCGCCGACCACAGCCCGGCGGTAGCCACCAGACGGGAGGGCGGGGCGGTGAGATACTCAAACGAGCCGAGTTGCAAAATCATGTGTGCTGCGTCTCCTTGCGGACGGTGTAGAGCGTGCGCCCGTCCCAATCCTGGACGACCAGACGGTCGGCGGTCGGGGGCAGCGTGCGCGGGATGATCGTGTGACCGGGTCGGTAGCGGTACCAAAGCATCAGCGCACCCCAGACCACGACGGAACGCCCGCCTAATCCATCGAAGCGGCGCAGGAAAATCAGAGCAACCAGACCGACGAACAACCCGACCAGAGGCCCGAGCAGCAGCATCCCGGTCATACCAATCATGGCGCCAATCATGACCTCCGTTGCCGAAAGACCGAATATCAGGCGCGGTTCGTAGTGCAAAATGTCGGGGGGAACGCGGTAATTCAGCTCATCATCCATATTGCCAGCGCTCC
>JALWPC010000108.1 GCA_026995265.1 Paracoccaceae bacterium | reverse complement strand
CCGTCCACAAGGGCCAATCCTACCCCGGCCAGCACATGGGGATCATCCCGCGCAAGCTCTGGGATAAGGTGCACACCATCCTGCGGACAAGCCCCCGCAAGCGCGCCAGCAACACCCGCGCGCAAACACCGGCGCTGCTGAAGGGGCTGCTGTTCGGGCCGGACGGGGCGGCATTTTCACCCAGCCACACCCGTAAGAAGGACCGGCTTTACCGCTATTACGTCAGCCAGACATTGCTGAAACACGGTGCTGGAACCTGTCCGGTGGGCCGCGTGCCTGCAGGTGAAATCGAGGCGGCGGTTATTGATCAGTTACGGACCGTGTTCCGCCAGCCGGAAATCATCATAGGCACTTGGAAGGCGGCAAAGCCGCATAACGCCGATATAACCGAGGCCAATGCCCGCGAGGCACTGATGCATTTTGATCCGCTCTGGGACGAATTGTTCCCCGCCGAGCAGGCCCGCATCGTGCAGTTGCTGGTGGAACGGGTTGATATTGGCCTTGGCGGATTGGATGTGCACCTGCGCATCGACGGGCTATCGGGGCTGGTGCGGGAAATGCGGGAGGCGGCGGCATGAGAAATACCGCCAACACCGTCACCGTGCATGTCCCCTTCACCATCCGCAAATACGGCGGCCGCAAACAGGTCATCACCCCGAACGGCGAACCCGCAGCCATCGAGAAACCCCGCGTCGACAGCACGTTGCTCAAGGCGCTCGCCCGCGCCTTTCGCTGGAAGAAAATGCTGGAAAGCGGCCAGTTCGCCACCATCACAGAACTGGCCAAGCACGAAAACCTCGCCTTGACCTACATGACCCGCGTCCTGCGCCTCAGCCTGCTGGCACCGGATATCGTCGAGATGATACTCGACGGGCGGCAGCCGCCGGAGATGACGCTGGCAACCCTGCTGGAGCCGTTCTCGGTGGAGTGGGAGGGGCAGAGAAGCCTGCTAGGCTGATCTGCTTGCTGACGACATATGGTGCTTGATCGCTCACCCATGTTCAACTAGTTTCAATCTGTATACCCCAGAAAGGACATATCGGCATGCCGGACGATGAAATCATGACCGTGAAGGAACTCGCCGTATTTCTCAAAATTGCCGAGAAAACAGCCTACCGGTTTGCATCCGAAGGCAAGGTTCCGGGTTTTAAAGTGGGAAGCGCGTGGCGGTTTCGCAAAAGTGAAGTCAATCGCTGGATTGCCGAGCAAGAACAAAAACAGGACGGGAAACAAAAATGACAGGTCAGCAACAACGCGCCAAACTGCAACAGCAGATCTGGAAAATCGCCAATGATGTGCGTGGCTCGGTGGATGGCTGGGATTTCAAGCAATATGTGCTTGGCACCCTGTTTTACCGCTTCATCAGCGAAAACTTCGCCGCCTATATCGAGGGCGGGGACGACAGCATCAATTACGCCGCGCTTGACGATGAGGTTATCACCGATGACATCAAGGACGACGCCGTCAAAACCAAGGGCTACTTCATCTACCCCAGCCAGCTGTTTGCCGTTGTTGCTGCCAGTGCCAACACAAACGAGAGCCTGAACACTGATCTGGCCGCCATCTTTGCCGCCATTGAATCATCGGCCAGCGGTTACCCGTCCGAAGAGGACATCAAAGGGCTGTTTGCCGATTTTGACACGACCAGCAACCGCCTTGGCAATACGGTCAAGGACAAAAACACCCGCCTTGCTGCCGTGCTGAAGGGCGTGGCCGGTCTGGATTTCGGCAATTTTGAAGACAACCACATTGACCTGTTCGGCGATGCCTATGAATTTTTGATCGGGAACTATGCTGCCAATGCCGGAAAATCGGGTGGTGAATTTTTTACACCTACCCATGTCTCCAAGCTGATTGCGCAAATCGCCATGCTGGGGCAGGACAAGGTCAACAAGATTTACGACCCCGCTTGCGGCTCGGGCTCGCTGCTGCTGCAAGCCAAAAAGCATTTTGACGCCCACATCATCGAAGACGGCTTTTTCGGTCAGGAGATCAACCACACCACCTACAACCTCGCCCGCATGAACATGTTTCTGCACAACATAAATTACGACAAATTCAACATCCAGCTGGGCAATACCCTGCTTGATCCGCATTTCGGCGATGACAAGCCCTTTGACGCCATCGTCTCCAACCCGCCCTATTCGGTGAAATGGATCGGCGCGGATGACCCCACCCTGATCAATGATGACCGCTTTGCCCCCGCCGGCGTGCTGGCCCCCAAATCCAAGGCCGACTTTGCCTTTGTGCTGCACGCGCTCAGCTATCTTTCCGCCAAGGGCCGCGCGGCTATTGTCTGCTTTCCGGGGATTTTCTACCGCGGCGGGGCCGAGCAGAAGATCCGCAAGTATCTGGTGGATAATAACTATGTGGAAAGCGTGATCTCACTGGCGCCGAACCTGTTTTACGGCACCACCATCGCGGTGAATATTCTGGTGCTGTCCAAACACAAGACCGACATGACGATCCGGTTCATCGATGCCAGCGGTGAGGATTTCTTCAAAAAGGAAACCAATAACAACGTCATGACCGACGCGCATATCAGCCAGATCATGGCGCTGTTCGACAGCCAGGACAAGGCCGAGCATGTGGCCGAATCCGTGCCGTTTCAAACCATCGCCGCCAATGATTACAACCTGTCGGTCAGCGCCTATGTGGAGCCCAAAGACACCCGCGAGGTGATTGATATCACGGAGCTGAACGCCGAGATCAAAATCACCGTCGCCAAAATCGACCAACTGCGCGCCGAGATTGATGCGATCGTGGACCAGATCGAAGGGGCAGCCCCATGAACAAGGAACTGCAATTCCTGATCTACAACACGCCGCAGGAAGATATCAAAGTCAACGTGGTGATGCGGGATGAAACCATCTGGCTCACACAAAAAGCCATGGCAGAGCTGTTTGATGCTAATCGCTCGGTCATAACGAAGCATTTGAAGAATATATTTCAATCAGGTGAATTGGAGCAAAGCTCAGTATGTGCAAAATTTGCACATACTGCCACAGACGGCAAAACCTATCAGACAAATTTCTACAACCTCGACGCCATCATCTCGGTTGGCTATCGGGTGAATTCCGCCAAAGCCACACAGTTCAGGATCTGGGCAACAAAAACCCTGAAGGAATTCATCCAAAAAGGCTTTGTGCTGGATGACGAGCGCCTGAAGCAGGGCGGGCAGGTTTTTGGCAAGGACTATTTCCGCGAACTGCTCGACCGTGTCCGCTCCATTCGGGCCAGCGAGCGGCGTATCTGGCAGCAGGTGACCGATATTTTCGCCGAATGCAGCTTTGACTATGACAAGGACTCGCCCGTCACCAAGGAATTCTATGCCATGGTGCAGAACAAGTTCCACTATGCGATTACCGGCCAGACCGCGGCCGAGATTATCCATAGCAAGGCCGACAAGGCGCAGGAGAATATGGGCCTGCAAACATGGAAAAACGCCCCCGATGGCCGCATTCTGAAATCGGACGTGACCATTGCCAAAAACTACCTGTCAGCCAGGCAGATAAGGCAACTGGAACGCGCGGTTACCGGTTATTTCGACTATATCGAAGACCTGATCGAGCGTGAACACAGCTTCACCATGGAAGACTTTGCCCAAAGCATCAATGCCTTCCTCACCTTTCGCAAATACGACGTGCTGGAAGGCAAGGGCCGGATTTCGAAAAAGCAGGCCGACAGGAAGGCGGGCGCAGAATATATCGCCTTTAACAAGGTCCAGAAAATTGAATCGGACTTTGACAAAGCCGTCAAATCCCTGACGCAAAAGGGGGGGCAGTAGCATGGGCGACGCGGGGTTCATGGAAAAGCTGCTGGACGGGGCAGATGTGGCGTGGGTGCCGTTGGGGGAAGTGGCGATATTGCGGCGTGGCCGCGTAATGTCAAAGGGCTATCTAGTCGAAAATGCAGGAGACTATCCGGTCTATAGTTCCCAAACAGCGAACAACGGCATGATTGGCAAAATCGAAACATTCGACTTTGACGGAGAATTCGTTAGCTGGACAACTGACGGCGCTAATGCCGGCACAGTTTTTCACCGAACCGGAAAGTTTTCAATTACAAATGTTTGCGGCGTGATCAAGAGCAATGGAGCAAAGCCACTAAGCCTAAAGTTTTTATTTTATTGGCTTTCGACCACAGCAAAAAAACATGTGTATTCAGGGATGGGCAATCCAAAATTGATGAGCAATCAGGTTGCAAAAATCCCCATCCCCATCCCATGCCCCGAAGAGCCGGAAAGGTCGCTGGCGATTCAGGGGGAGATTGTGCGGATTCTGGACAGCTTCACCGAGCTTACCGCCGAGCTTACCGCCGAGCTTACCGCCGAGCTTACCGCCCGCAAAAAGCAATACGAATATTACCGCGACCTGCTGTTGAATTTCCCCAAGGCCGAGGAGCCCGCCGCATGAGTGAACAGACCAAACCCATCGCCGAGACCCCGAATTTCATCGTTCTGGACAAATACATCAGGGCTTGGCAGGCGGCGGAAAGCTATCAGTCCGAAGCCGATCTTGAGCGCGAGTTGGTGGCGGATTTGCAGGGTCAGGGCTATGAATTCCTGCCCGCCCTTACCACCCCCGATAAAATGCTGGCCAATGTGCGGGTGCAATTGCAGGCGCTCAATGACGTAAAATTCTCAGACAGCGAATGGCAGAGGTTTGTTGAAACCTATCTGGACAAGCCTGGCGACAGCATCGCCGACAAGACCCGCAAGATCCAGGACGACCATATCTTTGATTTCGTGTTTGATGACGGCCGCATCCAGAATATCTATCTGCTGGATAAAAAGAACATCGCCCGCAACAAGCTGCAGGTGATCAAGCAGTTCGAGCAGACCGGCACCCATGCCAACCGCTATGATGTTACCATTCTGGTCAACGGGTTGCCACTGGTGCAGATAGAGCTGAAAAAACGCGGCGTGGCCATCCGCGAGGCCTTCAATCAGGTGCATCGCTACAGCAAGGAGAGCTTCAACAGCGCCCATTCACTTTACAAATATCTGCAGGTTTTCGTGATCTCCAACGGCACCGATACCCGCTATTTCGCCAATACGGTCAAGCGCAACAAGAACAGCTTTGATTTCACCATGAACTGGGCACGGGCCGATAACAGCCCGATCAAGGACCTGAAGGATTTTACCGCGACCTTTTTCCAGAAAAACACCTTGTTGAGCGTGTTGCTGCATTATTCGGTGTTCGATGTCACCGATACCCTGCTGGTGATGCGCCCCTACCAGATCGCCGCCACAGAACGCATTTTGTGGAAGGTCAGAAGCTCGTATCAGGCGAAAAACTGGAGCAAGCCGGAAAGCGGGGGCTATATCTGGCACACCACCGGATCGGGCAAGACCCTGACCAGCTTCAAGGCGGCGCGTCTGGCGACAGAGCTGGATTTTATCGACAAGGTGTTTTTTGTGGTGGACCGCAAGGATCTCGATTACCAGACCATGAAGGAATACCGGCGTTTTTCTCCCGATAGCGTCAATGGCTCGGACAGCACCGCCGGGCTGAAGCGGAACCTGGGCAAAGACGACAACAAGATCATCGTCACGACCATCCAGAAGCTCAACAACCTGATGAAAAGCGAAAGCGACCTGCCGGTATATGGCCAGCAGGTGCTGTTCATTTTCGACGAGGCCCATCGCAGCCAGTTTGGCGAGGCGCAGAAGAACCTGAAAAAGAAGTTCCGGCGTTATTACCAGTTCGGCTTTACCGGCACGCCGATCTTTCCGCAAAACGCACTGGGGGCAGAAACCACCGCCAGCGTGTTCGGGCGCGAGCTGCATTCCTATGTGATCACCGATGCCATCCGCGATGAAAAAGTGCTCAAGTTCAAGGTCGATTACAACGATGTGCGTCCGCAGTTCAAAGCCCTTGAAAGCGAGCAGGACGCGGAAAAGCTGAACGCGGCCGAAACCAAACAGGCCTTGTTGCACCCCGAGCGCATTTGCGAAGTATCGCAATATATCCTGACCAATTTCCGGCTGAAAACCCACCGTCGCCAAGCGGGCGGGAAAGGCTTTAACGCCATGTTCGCGGTCAGCAGCGTGGACGCCGCCAAGGCCTATTATGAAGCCTTCAGGCAGTTGCAGGCCGGTGCGGACAATCCCTTGCGCGTCGCAACGATATTTTCCTTTGCGGCCAACGAGGCACAGGATGCCGTGGGCGATATTCCGGACGAGAGCTTTGAGGTGTCGGCCATGAACAGCAGCGCCAAGGAATTTCTGGGCGCGGCCATTGGCGACTATAACGCGGCCTTCAAGACCAATTTCGGTGTGGATAGTGCCGGCTTTCAGAACTACTACCGCGACCTGGCAAAGCGGGTGAAGACACAGGAAATCGATCTGTTGATTGTGGTCGGCATGTTCCTTACCGGTTTCGATGCCCCGATGTTGAACACCTTGTTCGTGGATAAAAACCTGCGCTATCATGGTTTGATACAGGCCTATTCGCGCACCAATCGCATTTATGACGCGACCAAGACCTTTGGCAATATCGTCACCTTCCGCGATCTGGAACAGGCCACGATCGATGCCATCACCCTGTTCGGTGATAAAAACACCAAGAATGTCGTTCTGGAAAAAAGCTACAAGGAATACATGGAAGGCTTTACCGATGCCACTACCGGCGAGGCAAAGCGTGGTTTTCTGGAGGTTGTGCAAGAACTGGAACAGCGTTTCCCTGACCCCTCAGCTATTGAAAAAGAGGCCGACAAGAAAGAATTTACCAAACTCTTTGGCGAGTATTTGCGGGTTGAAAACATCCTGCGAAATTACGATGAATTTGCCAGCTTGAAAGCTTTGCAAGACATCGACATGAATGACCCTGAGGCGGTTGAGGCCTTCAAGTCGGAGCATTATCTGGATGATGAAGGGCTGGCCACCCTGCAAGCCATAAAAATCCCTGCTGAGCGCACCATTCAGGATTACCGCTCCACCTATAACGATATTCGTGACTGGCTGCGCCGTGAAAAAGCGGCAGATGAACAGGAAGCGTCGAGCATTGACTGGGATGATGTGGTGTTTGAGGTCGATTTGCTGAAATCACAAGAGATCAATCTTGACTACATACTTGAGCTGATTTTTGAACATAACAAGAAAAACAAGAGCAAAACAGAGCTCATCGATGAAGTCCGCCGGCTTATTCGCGCCAGCCTCGGCAACCGTGCCAAAGAAAGCCTGATCGTCGATTTCATCAATCAAACCAACCTGGACGAGATTGTCGACAAGGCCGGTATCATTGATGAATTCTTCAAGTTTGCGCAAGCCGAACAAAAGCGCGAAGCAGAGGCCCTGATCAGGTCGGAGGGCTTGAACGAAGAGCCTGCGCGGCGATACATTTCCGCGTCGCTCAAACGGGAATATGCAAGTGAAAACGGCACCGATCTTAACGAAATTCTCCCCAGAATGAGCCCGCTGAATCCGCAATACAAGTCGAAAAAACAAAGTGTTTTTCAGAAAGTTTCCGAATTTGTCGAGAAATTCAAAAGGGTTGGTGGAGAAGTATAGGTGCCGGACACAGTACACGACTCATTGAGCTATTGAGCTTTTGGGGATGGTTTTTAGCCACGCCTTGATGGCCATTTCCGGGTCGTATAGCAGCCACCGTCGCAAGGTATCAAGGCCGGTTCGGAACCAGGACTT
>JALWPC010000107.1 GCA_026995265.1 Paracoccaceae bacterium | reverse complement strand
CGCAGCAGATTTTGCAGGGTTTCGGCGTAGGTGGACGGTCGCCCGACGCCGCTTTCACGCAGGCGGGCGATGAAATCGGCTTCGGTGAAACCGGCGCGGCGCACAGCGCGGGCGCGGGACTGCACGATTTGCCCGGGGCGGGCTTCGGCTAGCGGGGAGGGGCGTTCCTGCTCCGCCGCGGCGGGGACGTAGGCGCGGCGGTAGCCCGGGTCGAGCAGGACGGTTTCGGTCACGGTGATGGTGTCAGGCATCGGCTTTCTCCAGGGTGAGACGGATGACTTTCAGACGGGCAGGGCGCATGTAAGCCGCCAGGAAGCGGGCGCGAATCAGGCGGTAGAGGGCATTTTCTGCCGGGTCAGAAAGTTCCTCGGCGGGACGAGCGGCGTCCGCCGGGCGGATGGCTTCGTGGGCGTCCTGAACGTGGACGTCATCGGCGTGTGGCTGGGGAAAGGTTTCCCCTAGCAAAGCGGAACCGTAGCGAGCGGCGATGACCTGCTGGGCAGCTGCAACGGCTTCGGGCGCGACGCGGACGCTGTCGGTGCGGGGATAGGTAATCCAGCCGCTCTCAAACAATCGCTGGGCGACCTCGGCGGTGCGCTCCGCGCCCCAGCCCAATTTTCGGGCGGCATCCGCCAGTAGCTCGGCGGTGGTGTAGGGCGGGGGAGGTCCTTCCATGCGGATTTCTTCGCGGCGGTCGGTCACGCGCCAGCGACCGCTGCGGCGGGCAGCCAGAGCTTCAGCCTGCTGGCGGGTCAGGACGTCCATTCGGTCGTCACCTCCCAGGCGTCTTCTTCGGCGGACAGGAGCGCAAGGGCGGCAATTTGCACCCGACCGGCGGCAAAATCTTTGCCAAGGCTTTTCATAGCAGCCCACAGCCGGGGCGAGACCTGATAGCCTATCAATCTATCAATGACGCGGCGAGCCAACGCCGCCTTGACCAACCGGCGGTCGAGGGCGCGCGGGGACTGCAAACCGCGCTGCACCCCGGAGCGGGTGATTTCGTGGAAGACCACGCGCTGGACGGTTTTTCCCTGCAATTCGGCGGCGAAGAGTTTGGTAATGTGCCATGCGATGGCTTCGCCTTCGCGGTCTGGATCCATGCCGAGCAGGACGCGGTCAGCCTGACGAATAAGGGGACGTAGATAGGCGGCGCTGCGGGGCTTGCGCAGGACGAAATGGGGCTGGAATCCGGCTTGCACGTCCACGCCGAGGCTGTCGCGGGGCAAATCGCGCAAATGTCCACTGGTGGAGCGCACAGCCAGAGCGCCGGGTAGGAGTCCGCGAGCGTATTGCGCCACGGCGCGGGCTTTGGTGGGGGATTCAACCAGCAGGAGCGTTTTCATGCTGGTTTTCCCGTATCTGCGGCAACATCCAGCGGGGGAGTTCGCCCACGCCCTCGCAGGTCGGGCAGATTTCCCAGCCGCAGCCATCATCGTGTCCACCGTCGCCGCCGCAATCGGGGCAGACGACCCAATCGTGTTGCAACGCCGTTTTATTCATCGGCTGCCTCCTGATGCCAGGGGAACACCGGCTCGCGCTGCCGCCGGTTGAAGCAGTACCAGGTGGAGAACCCCTCGGACAGGGCGGACTCCAGGGTGCGCCCGTAGATTTGTACCTGAACGCCGCCTTCTTCCACGCGCTCGGCGTAGCCGCGCCCGATGACGGGGCGGCGGAAGACGGCCAGCAGCGGGGGAAAGGTTTCCACCTCCCACTGGTCGAACCAGAGATCGCGCTTGTCTCGGGCGGACTGGTAGCGGTTGACCTTCTTGCGGGCGCGGGTGGCTTTGTCTTCGTTGTGGTACTCGAACAGGTAGACCAATTCCTCGTCCCCACGCTTCAGGCGCAGCATCCCGTCGGGTTCCAGCAG
>JALWPC010000106.1 GCA_026995265.1 Paracoccaceae bacterium | reverse complement strand
AAGCACCGGACCCGCGCCTCGCCTTCGGCTCGGCGGGGCGGCGCGTCAGCTTATGTTCTGCTTGGCGAGATCGCGCCCGCGCCGCGCTGCGAGTGTGGCGCTTGTGGCGGGCGGGACTTGGGGCGGATATGCGGAATCGTCGTGATGCCGAGGAGGAATGCGACATTGGGGATATGCGCACATCTGGACCGCATTCAAAATTGAGTCGTCGGGATATATGGCATGTTCACAGGGGCATGTTCTGGTGCGCGGATTTGAAATGCCGATAGGAAAACAGGCCACTGCGGGAAGCGCTGCCCTTCGGAAAGGCAAAAAGGCTTTGCTGCGCAAAATGCCAAAGAGGCATGGCCGAGCGGTTGCCAAGGGCGCCAATTCAGGAAAAAAAGGTGGCTGGGACGGTAGGATTCGAACCTACGATCTGCGCTACCAAAAAGCGTTGCCCTACCACTAGGCCACGTCCCAACACAGGGTTTATTTAATCGGGCAAGCCGCGCTTCGCAAGGGGTATTTTGGAAAAATTCGCTATCCATTTTTGTTTTACTGCGGCACATTGGGCCAAAGGCAAGTGGGGTGAAAATGGACAAGCGGGATGTGGTGATCATTGGCGCGGGGGCGGCCGGAATGATGTGTGGCATTGCGGCGGCGCGGCGCGGGCGCTCGGTGCTGCTGCTGGACCATGCCCGCAAAATTGGCGAGAAAATCCGGATTTCGGGCGGGGGGCGCTGCAATTTTACCAATCTGGGCACCCGGGCCGAGCATTTTTTATGCGCGAACCCGCATTTTGTGAAATCGGCGCTGGGGCGGTATCGGCCGCAGGACTTTGTCGATATGGTCGAGCGCCACGGGATCGCCTGGCATGAAAAGGCGCGGGGGCAGCTTTTTTGTGACGGCAAGGCGACGCAGATTGTGGAGATGCTGGTGCGCGAGCTTGCCGATGCGGGGGCCGAAATATGGAGTGGAACCACAATTTCCGCAGTCGAGGCGGGGTTTGTGGTGCAGACCGCGCGTGGGGCGGTGCAGGCGGAGTCTGTGGTGGTGGCCAGCGGCGGGAAATCCATTCCGAAGATCGGGGCGAGCGGGCTGGGCTACGAGATTGCGCGGCGGTTCGGGCTGCCGGTGGTGGACACGCGGCCGGGGCTGGTGCCGCTGACCTTTGGCGCGCAGGACCTCGCCGATTTCAGGAATATGGCGGGGGTGGCGGTGCCGGTTTCAGTGCGCTGCGGGGCGGGGCGTTTTGCCGATGACCTGCTGTTCACCCATCGCGGTTTTTCAGGGCCGGCGATTTTGCAGATCAGCTCTTTCTGGCGCGAGGGCATGGCGGTGGAGATTGACCTGCTGCCAGAAGGCGGGTTGGCGACGGCGCTGCAAGCGGCGCGGGCCGAGGCGGGCGGGCAGGCGGTGCAAACCATGCTTGCACGGCTGTTTCCCAGGAAGCTGGCGCGCTATCTGGCAGCGGATTTTGGCTTTAAAGGCACAATTTCGGACCTGTCCCGGGCGGATATACGGGCGCTGGAGGCGCGGTTGCGCACCTGGCGGGTGACCCCGACCGGCACCGAGGGCTACCGCACAGCGGAGGTCACACTGGGCGGGGTGGGCACCGATGCGCTGGACGCCAAAACCATGCAGGCGCGGCATGTGCCGGGGTTGTATTTTATAGGCGAGGTCGTGGACGTAACCGGCTGGCTCGGGGGGTATAACTTCCAGTGGGCCTGGGCCTCGGGCCATGCGGCGGGGCAGGTGGCCTGACCCGCTACCGGAATTAAGACCCGATTTGCTCCCGCAAAATAGCTACGGTGAGCGAAAGGAAGATATAGGCTCCGAAAAACAGCGCCAGCGCCAGCAGGGTGTTTTCCAGCGCCTTGGGGTGGGTGGGCAC
>JALWPC010000105.1 GCA_026995265.1 Paracoccaceae bacterium | reverse complement strand
TGACGAGGCCGCCATTGTGATGGGCGCGGGGCTGGTGCGCAATCTGGGCCTGAAGCTGGGCGACACTGTCACCATGCTGGGCACCGGCAAGGATGGCGCGGTGGCGGCGGATGTGCTGAAACTGGTCGGCATCTTCAGCACCGGCATTGCAGGGGTGGACCGCCAGATCACGCAAATGCCGCTTGACCGCTTTCAGGAAGATTACAACCTTGACGATAATGTTAACATCATCGCCCTGCGCGGACCGGACTTCAACAAGGTGGTCAAAGCCGCCCCGGCGCTGGCGCGGCTGGCCAAGGCGCAGGGGGCGGTATACCTGCGCTGGGATGGCCTGCAACCACAGGTTAAGCAAATGATAACCCTCGATTTTTCCACTGCCATGCTGTCTTACGGCGTGATGATCATCGTGGTGGTGTTCATCCTGCTCAACACGCTTTACATGTCGGTGCTGGAGCGCACCCGCGAGTTCGGCGGGCTGATGGCCGTTGGGATGCGCCCCGCCCAGATCGGCGCGATGGTCTGGCTGGAGCTTGTTTTCCTCTCCGCGCTGGGCGCGGGGCTGGGCATTGCCATGGGCGCGGGGGTTACGCTGTGGGTCGAGCGCATCGGCATCCACTTTCCCGGCATGGATGAAATCTTCGGGCAATGGGGCATTTCTGGGCGGGTTTATCCGAATTTGAGCCTGCTCAGCGCTGCCGCCGGGCCGGGGATCATCGTGGGTTCGATCATCCTGCTGGGGCTGATCCCTTACCGCCGCATCATGGGGCTGGAACCCGCAGACGCCATGGGGGCCGCATAATGGAAAACCTCAAGCTCCTTGCCCCGCTCGCCTGGCGCAACCTGTGGCGCAACCCGCGCCGCACGGTCATCACGCTGTTTGTGGTTTCGGTGGGCCTGTGGTCGATCCTCGCCATGGCCAGCTTTATCACCGCATGGGCGCAAAGCTCGCGGGATGCCACCCTGCGCCTGCTCCTCGCCCAAGGGCAAATCCATGCCGAGGGTTACCTGGACAACCCCAACATCAACCGCCTGATGGACCCGCCAGATGGGGCGCTTCTGGAGGCCCTCAACCAGCCCGATATTTCCAACTGGGTGGCGCGGCTGGAACTGCCCGCCGTGGTGCAATCGGAATACAAAACCCTGCCGGTGAGCGTGGTCGGCGTGGACCCGGAGGCTGAGCGCCGGATTTCCTCTGTGCCGGAAAAACTGGTCGAAGGCCGCTATCTGAACGGGCCAGCGGATGACGGCGCGGTCATCGGCCTCAACCTCGCCAAGCGCCTGAAAACCGCGCTCGGGCGGCGGGTGATTCTGATGATCACCGCTGAAGACGGCTTTCTGGAAGAGCGCTCGTTTGACGTGGTCGGGATTTATGACGCCGACACCGCCTTTGAGGATACCTATATTTTCACCGGCCAAACGGCGATGGCGGATATGGTCGGGCTGGCGGGTAAAATCTCCGAAATCGCATTTGAGGTGCCCGATGATGCGGCACTGGACGGGGTGATCTCCCGCCTGCACGCCGCCGCGCCTGCGCTGGATGTGCGCCAGTGGCGCAAGCTCTCGCTGATCATGGGGGCGATGGATGCCACCATGGGCGGGGTGGTGTATATCTGGATGAGCGTAATGATGGTGATGATCTCCATCGGCGTCATCAACACCCAGCTTATGGCGGTGTTCGAGCGCACCCACGAGTTCGGCTTGCTGCGCGCGCTGGGGCTGAAGCCCGGCCATGTGCTGGCGCTGGTAGCGCTGGAATCGCTGCTGCTCATCGGCCTTGGGGTGCTGATCGGCATGGTGGCAGGCGCGGCCACCGTCTGGGGCCTCTCTGGCGGCATAGACCTCAGCGCCTTTGGCAAGGCGCTGGAGGCCTTCAAGGC
>JALWPC010000104.1 GCA_026995265.1 Paracoccaceae bacterium | reverse complement strand
GCACATTATTCCGCACCTTCTGGCGGATCTTCTTGGTGATAAAGCCGCGCACAGGTGCAGGGATCTTTCCAAAGAACTGCGCCTTCACCACCGCCCAATTGGCGTCGTTTAACCAGCGGTCACACACCAGCAGGAAGTAAAGGTGCTCATCACACATACGGATAAGGGCGCGGGCGGTGGCCCGCTGCCCGGGGCTGAGGCCAGCATCAAAATCGACGTTGAATTTCTGCTCCAGATAGGCGCGAATAGCCTCGCTGTCAGGAATGGTGTGGTTGCCATCCACCAGCATCGGCAGCTTGCCCTTGGGCGCCTTGCGCGGGTCACCCGCCACCACCTCGAATTCGGCCCCTGCGAGCTTGAGCAGGCACAGGGCCTTCACCCCGAAGGGGCTGGCCGAGGGGGCACCAAAGGCGGGCGGGAAGGTCACAAGTTTGAGCATGTTAAATTCTCCTATGAATGCTTCGCGCCTGTGATACAGTGCCCTACTGCCAATTATTGACAAGAGCGCGCCCATGTCCCGCAGCCACCGCCTGATGCAGCTTATGCAGCTTTTCCGCACCCTGCCCCCGCCGGTGCGCGCCCAAACGCTGGCCGATGAAACGGGGGTGTCCCTGCGCTCGGTTTATCGCGACATAGAGGCCCTGCGCTCCATGGGCGCGGTGATCGACGGGGCGGCGGGCTATGGTTATACGCTCATTGACGACCCCGCCCTGCCGCCCATGAGCTTCTCGCCAGACGAGATCGAGGCGCTTGTTTTGGGCCTGCGCGAGGTGCTGGCGGTGGCAGACCCGGTGCTGGCGGGGGCAGCGCACAATGCGCTCTCCAAGCTGCGCGCCAGCCTGCCCGCCTCGAAGCGCCACCAGCTCGAGCACGCCAGCCTGCACGCCAAACGCTTCCACCATCGGCCCGAGATCAGCATTGATGTGGCGGCGCTGCGGCAGAGCATACGGGAAGAACGGGCGGTGCGCATTGACTATGCGGACCATACGGGCGCAAAGTCGACCCGCGACATCTACCCCCTCGGGATCGTGTTTTTTGAAAGCACGCTGGTGCTGGCAAGCTGGTGCCTGCTCCGGCAGGATTTCCGCAGTTTCCGGCTGGACCGTATCCGCTTCTTAAAGGAAACCGGCGAAAATTTCCGCCCCAAGCGGGTGCCACTGCTGCGGGCCTTCTTCGCCGGATTCAAGGCGGAAGGCGAGTCGCGCGGCTAGACCGGTCGTGCTTGCACGACCCGCGCCGACAAGGTGGCCCGAAGGGTCGCCGCGAAGGCGCGAGGCCAGAGCTGTCCGGCAGCTCCGAGTTTGCTTTTGTCTCTGCGGGGGTAAACCCCCACTCGACAAAAGCACAGTTTTTGCAAGCAAAAACAGGTGGCCCTCACGGGCCATGGCCTCGGCTTCGCCTCGGCAGCAAAGGCCGCAAGCCCTGCGCATTTACTTGAGGTTATCCACAAGATATTGCGATTCCCCCCTTGCCCGACACCGCGTTCATCTGTAAGACTTAAACCCCGTGATGGAGCGAAAAGCACATAAAAGGCGCGCTCACCTAATAAACGATTCTCACGGGGGCCAAACAGGCATGGCACGATATATCTTTATTACCGGCGGCGTGGTGTCCTCCCTTGGCAAAGGGCTGGCCTCGGCCTCGCTCGGGGCGCTTCTGCAAGCCCGAGGCTACACCGTGCGCCTGCGCAAGCTTGACCCCTACCTCAATGTGGACCCCGGCACCATGTCCCCCTTTGAGCATGGCGAGGTGTTCGTGACCGATGACGGCGCCGAAACCGACCTCGACCTTGGCCATTACGAGCGCTTCACCGGCGTTTCCGCCCGCAAGACCGACAGCGTTTCCTCTGGGCGCATCTATTCCACCGTGCTGGAAAAGGAGCGCCG
>JALWPC010000103.1 GCA_026995265.1 Paracoccaceae bacterium | reverse complement strand
ACAGCCAACATAAGTAGATAAAAAATAACCCATGTTTGGGTTCTGACCTACCCGTATTTTAGCAAATTTGCTACCCTGCAACACAAAAAAACATCGACCTTTGACATAATATTGCATACCCAATGGGAGATTATGTTGATTTCCGTCCTAATAAGTGTGGCTATGGTGCTGGATTCTCTTTTAGGAGAACCCACCTGGTTGTGGTCGCGGATACCACACCCCGTTCGTGTTATGGGTAGACTGATCGAAACAGCAGACAAAGTGTTGAATAATGGCGGGCATAAACGCGCGAAAGGTGTGTTGGCGCTGGCTGGGTTGCTGGCCGGATTTACGCTTGTCGGGGCGGGGCTGGCATGGCTGCCCGATGGGGGGGCTCTCGAAGCCCTGGGCGCGGCGATTTTGATCGGGCATCGCGCGCTGGTGGAGCATGTGGCGGCGGTGGGCACGGCCCTTGGGCAGGGGCTGCCGGCGGGGCGCAGCGCGGTGTCGTTGATTGTCGGGCGGGACGTGGCGGCGCTGGATGAAAGCGCGGTGGCACGGGCGGCGATTGAAAGTGCGGCGGAGAACTTTTCCGATGGGGTCGTGGCACCGGTGTTCTGGTTTTTGCTGGCGGGCTTGCCGGGGATCGTGGCCTATAAGCTGGTGAACACGGCGGATAGCATGATCGGCCACCTCAATGACACATACCGGGATTTTGGCTGGGCGGCGGCGCGTCTGGATGATGTGATGAACTATATTCCGGCGCGGCTGGCGGCGGGGCTGATTGCGCTGGCCACGGGGTCGGTGGCGGCGGTCGGGGTGATGCGCGCCGATGCTGGCCACCACCGCTCGCCCAATGCCGGCTGGCCCGAGGCGGCGATGGCCGGGGCGCTGGGCGTGGCGCTTTCGGGCCCGCGGGTTTATGGCGGGGTGCCAACGCAAGACCCTTATGTGAACGCAACGGGGCGCAGGGATCTGGGGCCGGAGGACATCGCGGCATCGGTCAGGGTTTTGTGGCGGGCATGGGCGCTGATGCTGGCGTTGCTGGTTATGGCGGCGGTGGCATCGTGGTAGAAGACAAGCGCAATCTGGACCCCGAAGACTGGCAGGATTTTGCCTCGGAAGCCCATGCGCTTTTGGATCAGGCGATTGCAAGAATGGCGGCGGCTGGCGAAGGGCCGGTCTGGCGGCCCTTACCGGCGGAAATGCAGGCGGGCTTGCAGGCCGGATTGCCGACCCGCGGCGCGGGGCAGGCGGCGGTGGCCGAACAGTTGGCGGCGCTGTTGCCTTATGGGGTGGGCAACACCCACCCGCGGTTTTTTGGCTGGGTGCATGGCAGCGGCGGGGCGGCCTCGCTGCTGGCGGAGATCGCGGCGGCGGCGATGAATGCCAACCTTGGCGGGCGCGACCACGGGGCGATTTACGTGGAAAAGCAGGTGGTGGCCTGGGTGCGGCAAATGCTCGGCTTTCCCGAGGGGGCCAGCGGGTTGGTGGTGTCCGGCACCTCGATGGCCACGATCGTGGCGTTGAAGGTGGCGCGGGATGCACGGATTGCGGCGCGGGCAGCGGGCGTGGGGGCGCATCGGCTGGTGGGCTATGCCTCGACCGAAGCCCATAATTGCGTTGCGCGGGCCTTTGATATGCTGGGGCTGGGGGCGGATGCCTTGCGGGCGGTGCCGGTGAACGCGGCGTTCGAGATGGACCTCGGCGCGCTTGGCGAGATGGTGGCGACGGACCGCGCGGCGGGGCGAGAGCCCTTCCTGCTGGTCGGCACGGCGGGCAGCGTGAATGTCGGCGCGTTTGATGACCTCGCGGCACTGGCGGATATTGCGGCAGCCGAGGGGTTGTGGCTGCATGTAGACGGCGCGTTTGGCGCGGCGGGGGTGCTGAGCGAGGTTCTGCGGCCCCGCCTGAAGGGGATCGAGCGCGCCGACAGCGTGGCGTTCGATTTCCATAAATGGCTGCATGTGAACTATGACGCGGGCTTTGTGCTGCTGCGCGACGCGGCCTTGCACCTGGCGGCGTTTGAAGGCGCGCCGGACTATCTGGCGAGCTGTGAGCGCGGGCTGGCAGCGGGCCGCCCTTGGCCGGTCGATTACGGCCCCGAGCTTTCGCGCGGCTTTCGGGCGCTCAAAATCTGGGCGCAAATCACCGCGCTGGGGACCGGGGCGCTGGGCGCGGCGATCAGCCGGAATTGCGCCCAGGCATTGGCGCTGGCCGAGATGGTGGATGCCGAGCCGAGCCTTGAGCGGCTGGCGCCTGTGGCCTCAAGCGTGGTGGTG
This sequence comes from Paracoccaceae bacterium, assembly GCA_026995265.1. Classification (GTDB taxonomy): domain Bacteria; phylum Pseudomonadota; class Alphaproteobacteria; order Rhodobacterales; family Rhodobacteraceae; genus UBA3077. The sequence continues at coordinate 24,579 of JALWPC010000103.1, read as the reverse complement.
TTTGCCCATGTGGACGGAGATGCCGTGACAGAGGACATTGTGCTGCGCTTGCAGGAAAGTGGACTGGCGGTGCCCTCGCTAACGACGGTCAACGGGCGGCGGGCGGTGCGGGTGAATATCACTAATCACCGGACAAGGGACGCGGATTTGCGGGTGTTGGTGGATGGGGTGACGGCGGCTATAAAGCGCGGCTTTAGCGGGTAACCGTCGGCCATACCCCCCTCTTTAGACATGTCATATTTGACATGTCTACAGAGCAATGTTTGCAAAGAAGATACAGGGTTTCTGGTGCCCGAAAATTGAACGGATAGCGCTGAATAAAGGAGGCTTTTCAAACAAACATCGGCCCCCTAGCCACAAGGTGTCACTTTGGTAACCGTGTTAACATCCCGTTAATCCCTGTCCTGTAGACATGTCAAATATGACATGTCTACAGAGGCATGTATGAGAGGGAAGATTGCTGATGTATCGTCCAGATAAATTCGCCAATACATTCAAGGAGGAAGATGGGCAGGCGCTTTGGGATTTCCTCAACGAGCCGGATAATGTGTTGCGGATGGTCACCGCGAGCTACCTTGGCCGCCCTGCGGTGGAGCCGCTTTCCCCCGCGCTATTGCAGCGCTTCGGGCCGAGCATAAAGCGCGTCCGGCTCAAGCAGATGATCGGGCATATGGTGCGGCAGGTTCTGGAAGCGCGGGGCTATCGGCTGGACCGCAGCACCGTGAAAATCACGCGGATCGGCAATATGTTTGCCAGCGGCTCGCGGTATGTGAAGGGGTGAATATTTCACCGTCATCTTCGCGTAAGAACAGGCCTTTTCACAGGCTAAAACAAATTGCTGCGGTCTTCAGACGGAATTTCAGTTTCGTTTTTTTAGAGTGTTTTTCTCTTTTCGTTTTCTGCGAATTTCGGAGAATATCAGAAACCCCCAAAAAAAGGGCCACACGACGGCCGCACCATCAATTAGGTTTCCGTGCCGTGCACCAACAAAGTAACCATTCAGGCGAGAAATATACATTGCAAGAAACGCAACCCATATCGCCACGCCCAACAGAATCAACCGCACCAGATGTTGTTTTGTTAAATCCGGGTCAATGGGGCGAGTGTGTTCATCCCTCATGTGAAAAATCCTGAAAATACGTGCGTCAAAATCATACCCGCTTAAGGGAGCCGGTGCCGGAAGATAGTCAGCTAAAGATATTTTAGCACAATAAAGGGCTGATTTACAATTTTCTGGTTAGCATTTCCTGTTGCTGACAGCAGAGTGATCGGAGCATCTCCCCAATTGACCCCCCCCGCGCAAACCCCTATTGAGGGGCAACACTCAACAAGGGGCGCGGCTTATGGATAAACCACAGAGCTTTCAGGAGATCATATTGCGGTTGCAGGCCTACTGGGCCGGCAAGGGCTGCGCTATGTTGCAGCCTTATGATATGGAGGTGGGCGCGGGCACCTTTCACCCTGCCACCACCCTGCGCAGCCTTGGCTCCAAGCCTTGGGCGGCGGCCTATGTGCAGCCCTGTCGGCGGCCCACCGACGGGCGCTATGGCGAGAACCCCAACCGGATGCAGTATTACTACCAGTATCAGGTGATCCTGAAGCCCTCGCCGCCGGACCTTCAGGCGCTCTATCTGGGCAGCCTTGAGGCCATCGGCATCGAGATGGACCTGCACGATATCCGCTTTGTCGAGGATGACTGGGAGTCGCCCACCCTTGGCGCCTGGGGGCTCGGCTGGGAGGTCTGGTGCGACGGCATGGAGGTTTCCCAGTTTACCTATTTCCAGCAGGTCGCAGGCATGGATTGCAAGCCGGTATCGGGCGAGCTCACCTACGGGCTGGAGCGCCTCGCGATGTATGTGCTGGGCATTGACCACGTGATGGACATGCCGTTCAACGCGCCTGATGCGCCCGTCCCGCTGACCTATGGCGACATTTTCAGGCAGACCGAAGCCGAATTTGCCCGCTGGAATTTCGACGTCGCCAACACCGAGGTGCTGCTCAGGCATTTCGAAGAGGCCGAGGCCGAGTGCGCCGCCATTCTGGCCCAGCCGGAGGTGGACCCGAAGACGGGCAAGCGGATCATCATGGCCCACCCCGCCTATGATCAGGCGATCAAGGCCAGCCATGTGTTCAACCTCTTGGACGCGCGCGGCGTGATTTCGGTGACCGAGCGCCAGGCCTATATCGGCCGTGTGCGGGCCCTCACCAAGGCCTGCGCCGAGGCCTTTGTGCAGACAGAGGCGGGGGGTGCGGCATGAGGGGTAAGATAATCGCGGCCTTTCTGGTGGTCTTCCCGCTCCTGTTCGGCGCGGCGCTCTACTACGCCCAGTATTACGCCTATTATGAAAAGGTCAGCGATGTGACCTCGATCAAGGTGCAGGGGCGTGATGTGGCGGTGTCCGGTTACGAGGGGATTGACGCCAGCTCCAGCAACATGAAAATGCGCGGCTGTTTTACGGTGGACCCCGCCGATTTTGACGGGGTGCCGGTGGCGGAAAATGCCACCCCGCTGACCCCGCCGGACTGGTTCACCTGCTTTGATACCAAAGCCCTGAGCCAGGACCTCGCGGCGGGGAAGGCCACCGCCTATCTGGCGCAAAAGGACGACCGCGACGGGCTGGACCTGATCGTGATGGTCTACCCCGACGGCCGCGCCTTCCAGTGGCGGCAGCTCAACGATAAATTTCAGGATAAATGATGGATTATTTGCTGGAACTGTTTAGCGAGGAGATCCCGGCCCGTATGCAAAAGCGCGCGGGGGAGGACCTGCAAAGGCTGGTGACCAACGGGCTGGTGGAAGCGGGCATTACCTATGAAAGCGCGGCGGTGTTCACCACCCCGCGCCGCCTGTGCCTGAGTGTTTGCGGGGTGCTCGAGGAGTCGCCCACCGTGCGCGAAGAGCGCAAGGGGCCGCGCGTGGGGGCGCCGGAGAAGGCGATTGAGGGCTTTCTGCGCGGGGCCGGTGTGCGCCGCGAGGACCTCGTGGTGAAGGCCGATAAAAAGGGCGATGTTTATGTGGCCGAGATCGTGAAGCCCGGGCGGGCGGCGGCGGAGGTGATCTCTGAAGTGGTGTCCGGCGTGATCGCCAATTTCCCATGGCCCAAGTCCATGCGCTGGGGCGATGGGCCGATGCGCTGGGTGCGGCCGCTACATTCGGTTTTGAGTATTTTAGGGAAGAGTGAAGAGGTGCAGGTGGTGCCTTTGGCCATAGATGTGCCTGTGGGCGACAGCACCGAGGGGCACCGGTTTATGGGCGCGGGGCGGTTTAGCGTGACGGGCTTTGAGGACTACGAGGCCAAGCTGAAGGCGGCCTATGTGATGCTGGACCCGGCCGAGCGGGCTGACAAGATCTGGCATGACGCCACCAACGGGGCCTTTGCGCTGGGGCTTGAGGTGGTCGAGGACCGGGGGTTGCTGGCCGAGGTTGCGGGGCTGGTCGAGTGGCCGGTGGTGCTGATGGGCGACATCGCCGAGGATTTCTTTGACTTGCCGCCAGAGGTGCTGCAAAGCTCGATGAGGGAGCACCAGAAGTTTTTCTCTGTGCGCAACCCCAAGACGGGGCGGATCGAGAAGTTTATTACCGTGGCCAATCGGGAGACGGCAGATAGCGGCGCGACGATTTTGGCGGGCAACCAGAAGGTGCTGTTTGCGCGGCTTTCCGATGCGAAATTCTTCTGGGAGAATGACCTGCGGGTGCCGCTTTCGGACATGGCGGCCAAACTCGCAAACGTGACCTTCCACAACAAGCTCGGCACCCAAGCCGAGCGGGTGGCGCGGATTGCGGCGCTGGCGCGGGAGATTGCGATTGATGTTAAAGCCGACCCCGCCCTAGCGGCACAGGCGGCGGAGATTTGCAAGGCCGATCTGATGAGCGAGATGGTCTATGAATTCCCCGAGCTGCAAGGGCTGATGGGGCGGTATTATGCTGAGAAGGCGGGGCTGCCTCAAGCCGTCGCCAATGCCTGCGAGCAACACTGGCAGCCGCTGGGGCCATCTGATGATGTGCCGAGCGAGCCGGTCTCGGTGGCCGTGGCGCTGGCCGATAAGATAGACACCCTAACCGGCTTCTGGGCGATTGACGAAAAGCCGACGGGGAGTAAGGACCCGTTTGCTTTGCGGCGCGCGGCGCTGGGGGTTATTCGGCTGGTGCTGGAGAATGGGGTTCGGGCGAACTTGGCTGCGAACATTGAAGAATCCTTTTTAAATATCTTGGCGCAATGGGCCAACAGCAATTGGTTGTTAGTTGAATCTCGACACCCTATTCATGATGACAGCGTTGCTTATGCAAATTTTTATTCTGATCACAAATTTGTTGGAAGAGAGGTCGTTAGAAAATTCAGCAACGACAAAACTTTGATATGTGCTTTCGAACCAGTTTTCAATGATGCTCACCCAAACTTAGAAACCAGCCAATATATACCGAAGTTGACGGCTTTGAAGCTGGCGCTCCTCGCCTTCTTCCACGACCGCCTCAAAGTCTATCTCAAAGACAAGGGCATCCGGCATGATGTCATTGACGCCTGCCTCAACATGCCCGGCAATGATGACCTCACCCTGCTGAATAAGCGCGCCGAGGCATTGCAGGCCTTCCTGAATTCCGACGACGGGGAAAACCTGTTGCAGGGCTATAAACGCGCCGCCAACATCCTGCGCGCCGAGGAGAAAAAGGACGGGGTGGCCTATGAAGGCACGCCGGATGTGAAGTTTGCCGAGGCGGCCGAGGAACAGGCGCTGTTTGCGGCGCTGGACGCGGCGGGGCCGAAGATCGAGGCGGCGCTGGGGGCGGAGGACATCGAGGCGGCCATGGCGGCGCTGGCCGCCCTGCGCGCCCCGATTGACGCCTTCTTTGAGGGGGTGCAGGTGAATGCCGAGAATGAGATTGTCCGGCGCAACCGCCTGTGTTTGCTCAACGAAATTCGCGAGGTCATGCACAAGGTGGCGATGTTCTCGGAGATTGGCGGATAGGAAAGGGGTGGCGGGCTGAAGCCCGCCCTACGAATTCCCCATTGCCAAACCGCGCCCAAGGCTTATGCTGCACTGCAACGAAAGCATGAGGCCGCGCGATGATACCCCTTGATGGCACAACCGAGCTCAACGTGGCGCAGCATGGCACCCGAGCCTGTCGGCTGGCCAAAATGGCAGCGCTGGGCCTGCCGGTGCCCGAGGGCGTGGTGCTATCGGCGGCGGATGTTTCCAAGATTGCCGAAACGGGCGAGGTGCCGCAGGTGCCCGCTCACCTACTCAAGGGCCTGCTGTCCCTGCGCGCTTCGCCGCTCAATCCCGACTGGGGCGGGCCGACGGCGATTCTCAATATCGGGATCAGCGACAGCACCTTGCCGGATGTCGGCGAGGACGCGGCCTATATCCTTTATCGCCGCTTTATCCAGAGCTTTGCCACTAATGTGGCGGGGCTGGAGGCGGAGGATTTTGACAGCGACCTGCCCGACGGGGCCGAGCGGATCGCGCGCTGCAAGGCGAGCTATCAGTTCGAGACCGACGAGGATTTCCCGCAGGCGCCCGAAGCCCAGCTCAGGGCCTGCATTCTGCATATGGCGCGGGCGTGGAACCGGCCTTCGGCGCGGATTTTGCGGCAGGCCAAGGGCGCGCCGGAGGATGCGGGCTTTGCGCTGGTCATTCAGCGCATGGCGCTGGGGATCGGGCGCGGGGTCTCCGGCGCGGGGGCGGCGCAGATGGTGGACGAGGCCACGGGCGCGGCGCGGCTTTGGGGGCGGTATTTGCCGCAATCCCAGGGGCAGGATGCGGTGATCGGGGCGCGGGCGGCGATGGGGGTGGAGGCCTTGCCCGAGGCGGTGCAGGCGGCGCTGCTCAAGGCGGGCGAGGTGCTGGCCAAAGGCTTTGGCGACGCCTATCAGGTGGAGTTCACCGTGCAGGACGGGCGGCTGTGGCTGCTGGATTGCAGCCCGGCCAGGCGCTCAAGCGTGGCGGCGTTGCGGATCAATGTGGACCTTGCAGAGGCGGGGGTGATCAGCAAGGCGGATGCGATTTTGCGCACCGAGCCCCAGGCGCTGGGCGACCATCTGCACCCGCAGATCGCGGAGCATTCCGAGCGGGATATTCTGGCCAGCGGGCTTTCCGCCAGCCCGGGGGCGGCCAGCGGCAGGGTGGCCTTCACGCCCGAGGCGGCGATGACCATGGCCGCGCAGGGGCAGGCGGCGATACTGGTGCGGGTGGAGACGGGCGCGGATGACATCCGCGGTATCCATGCGGCCCAGGGGGTGCTGACCCTGCGCGGCGGCATGACCAGCCATGCGGCGGTGATTGCCCGCGGGCTCGGGGTGCCCTGCATCGTGGGGGCGGGGGAGTTGCGGCTGGAGGCGGAAGTGCTGGTCTGCCCTGATGGGCGGCGGCTGAAGGCGGGGGCGCAGATCACCGTGGACGGCACTTCGGGTCAGGTGCTGGCGGGCAGCGCCGAGATGACTCAGCCCAACCTTGGTGGCCCGTTCAAAACCCTGATGGGCTGGGCCGACGAGGTGCGCGAGCTTCAGGTGCGGGCCAATGCCGACACCCCGACCGATGCGCGCTTGGCGCAGCGCTTCGGGGTGGATGGCATTGGGCTGTGCCGCACCGAGCACATGTTCTTTGCCCCCGAGCGGGTGCAGGTGATGCGGGAGATGATCCTTGCGCCCGACGCGGTGGCCCGCAAGGCGGCGCTGGACCTACTGATGCCGATGCAGAAGGCGGACTTCGTGGAGCTGTTCGAGATTATGCGCGGACAGCCGGTGACCATCCGCCTGCTGGACCCGCCCTTGCACGAATTTATGCCGGTGGACGAGGCGGGCATGGCGGCGCTGGCGCAGGCCATGAGCATGAGCGTGCGGCAGGTGGCGCGCCGGGCCGAGGAGCTGTCCGAGGTCAACCCGATGCTGGGCAAACGCGGGGTGCGGGTGGGGGTCACCACCCCGGAGATTTACGAAATGCAGGCGCGGGCGATTTTCGAGGCGGCGGCGGAGGTGCGCGCCATCACCGGCGAGGCGGTGGTGCCGGAGATCATGATACCGCTGGTCTCGGCCAACCGCGAGGTCGAGCTGATCAAGGCGCGGATCGAGGCGGTGGCCACCGAGGGCGTGGCCTATAAGCTGGGCGTTATGGTGGAAACCCCGCGGGCGGCCCTGCGGGCCGGAGACCTCGCGGAAAGCAGCGCCTTCCTGAGCTTTGGCACCAATGACCTGACGCAGATGACCTACGGGCTTTCGCGCGATGACGCGGGACGGTTCATGCGGGAATATGTGCAGCAGGGTGTTTACCCCGAAGACCCGTTCCTTAGCCTCGATGTGGAAGGGGTGGGGGAGCTTTTGCTGATCGCGGCGCAGCGCGGGCGGGCGGCAAACCCGGCGCTCGTGCTGGGCATGTGCGGCGAGCATGGCGGTGACCCGGCCTCGGTGCGGTTCTGCAAGGTGGCGGGGTTTGACTATGTCTCCTGCTCGCCCTACCGCGTGCCAATCGCGCGGCTGGCGGCGGCGCAGGCCAGCCTTCTGGCCGCCAAGGCGGGGTGATTTCGGCGAATCACACACAGCGGAAAATCGCCTGCGCCCCCGGGAGGCTGTCAGCGAATTGACCGAATCAAACCTGTAAATTAAGCCTGAACACGCGGCGAATCCGAAAGGCTGGACTCGCGCCAACGAAATGTGGGAAATTCCGAAAAAGAAACGCAGGAGGCAAGCGCCCTGTTTGGAATAGGACATATCGACCGAGGACCAAAGCTGGTGGCGGTGTTTTCCGGCGCTGTGGCGGGGCTTGTGGGCCTGTTGCTGTTAACCAATGCCAATGCGGAGCGCGTAGTGCCCGCGGATACGGTGGACCAGCAGGTGGCAGGGCAGATTGTGGCCATGATGTCCCTCGAGCGGTCGGTGATGGAAACGTTGACGGCAGACCGGCTGGCGGAGCTGGGCGGTGTGAGCTTTATTGCGCCGCCACCGCGGCGCGGGATGATCGGGCGGATATTCAGGGGCGCGCGCGGACGGCAGCAGGCCGAAGCGGAGGCGGCGCGGCTGGCCACGGAGGGGCAAGTGGCGCGGTCCGGCACCGAAATTGCGCCGACGATTGCCAGCTTCAACCGCCAGATTCTCGACGCAATGCCGCCGGCCACAGGCGGACCGCAGTGGAAATGCCTTTCGGAAGCGCTGTATTTCGAGGCCCGGGGGGAGGATCTGTGGGGGCAAATGGCGGTGGCGGAAGTGATTCTGAACCGGGTGGATTCGCCACGCTTCCCCGACAATGTGTGCGCTGTGGTGCGCGACGGCACCGGGCGGCGCAACCGATGCCAGTTTTCCTATTATTGCGACGGCAAGGTCGAGGCAATTACCGAACCCAAAGCCTATGAGCGGATCAAAAAAATCGCGGCGATGATGATGGAGGGGCGGGCGCGGGTGCTGACCGGCGGGGCCGAATTTTACCATACCGATGCTGTTACCCCGAGCTGGATGAACGCCATGGTGCAAACGGCGGTGATTGGCGACCATATATTTTATCGGTATCCGTAGCGCGGGCACGCCAAAACCGGCGTCGGCCACAGCCTTCACCGTATTCACTGCGCCAATCTCCGGCCCGGGCGGGAAATCCCCTGGCCTTGAAAAAGGAAGATCGCGTCGGTTGGCTTGGTGCCAAACGGTTTATTTTGGTGGGTGCGAGCACCTACCCTACAATCCGAGTGGCCGCCTTTAGATTTGGTGTCGGCGGAACGCAAATGGCGTTGATTGTTAAAGTGCCCGACGCGATGTTCCCGAAGCCTTGCGGCTTTGTCTGGCATGGGTTGGATTTTACATAAAGTTTATGAATGGGTCCTTACAGCAGCGCGCGCTGCGCAACAGGGGTCTAACGCGTTGTAATAGCGGCATTATCAATCACAAGTTATAGTGCACAATTATAGATAGTATCAGGACTACTCTCCTAGGAGAATAGTCCTGATTGTATACGGTATTTTAATAGTAATAACATAGTGATAGGATGTATTTCAGGGGTTGTGATCGTCTGGAATTTATGGCTGGAAAGTCATCGGAGCACCGGCGCTCGGGCACAGGCCGGGTGAGTCGGATGGCGGGCTATTTTGCCGCAATGCCCTTGTAATGCCCCCGCAAAAGGATGACATGCGACCCAACGCGAAAACCCGAGGGGATATTATGCAGAAAATAGGCGTATTCATAGACAAACTACCGTTGCAGATGTTGATCGTGATGACGATCTTTTTGGGTTTGGCGCCCTATTTGCCGTTTATGGTCGAGCCGCCGCACCTGTTTACCAAGCTCTCCATGCTGGTGCATGGCGAGCTGGTGCGGCCGATTGATATTTTCGATCTGGTCCTGCATGGCACGCCTGCGGTGCTGCTGACCATTCGGGTGGTGCGCAAGTTTGGCCGGAAAGCCGACGTTTAGGCAAGGGGTGGCGGGCTGAAGCCCGCCCTACGAATTGCGCTTCCTCTCTTGTCTTTCCCTTTGCCGATGCTTAGGTTCCCCCTGAAATCACGGGCGGGAGTCGCTCGGGGCTAAAAAGGGGTTTTTTTATGTTTGTATCCGCAGCACATGCGCAGACAGCCGGCGGGGCAGGTGGCCTTGCCGGCGGGATTGGCGGGCTTTTGCCGATTGTTCTGATCTTCGGGATTATGTATTTCCTGATGATCCGGCCCCAGCAGAAGAAGCTGAAAGAGCATAAGGCCATGGTGGCGGCGCTGCGGCGCGGCGACCAGGTGCTGACCCAGGGCGGGATTATTGGCAAGGTCACCAAGGTGAAGGACGATGTTAACGAGATCGAGGTGGAAATTGCATCGGGGGTGAAGATTCGCGTTTTGCGCCACACCATCGCCTCTGTGATGAACAAAACCGAGCCCAGCGAATAGTTTACGCGCGCCCCCTTGCGGGCGCGTTTGGTTTGAGGACGCCTGAACATGCTGAATTTTCCGCTATGGAAGCAAGCCCTGATCTGGATCATCTGCATTGCGGGGCTGGTTTTTGCCATGCCCAACGTGTTTTACACCACGGTTGAGAAGCACAATGACGCCGTGAAGGCGCTGGCCAAGGGCGCGGCGGAAACGCCGGAACTGGCGGCGGCGCGGGATGCCTGGCCGGATTATCTGCCCAGTGATCTGGTCAACCTCGGGCTGGACCTGCGCGGCGGGGCGCATGTGCTGGTGGAGGTGAATGTGGCCGACGTTTATCAGGACCGCCTGGACGGCATGTGGCCCGCAGTGCGGGATATTCTGCGCGAACAGAAAGAGCTGTTTGGCTCGGTGCGCCGTCAGGAGGGCGAAAACGAATTGCGGGTGCGCATTGGCAATGCCGAGGCGATCGGTCAGGCGGTGGAGGTGGTGAAAACCCTGACCCGGCCCGTGGTGACCCTTACCGGCGCGGGGGCGCGGGATTATGATGTGGTGGCCGAGGGCGACGAGATTGTGCTGACCATGTCGGAAGCCGAGCGCATTGCCACCGACGACCGCACCATGCTGCAAAGCCTCGAAATTATCCGCCGCCGCGTGGATGAAGCGGGCACGCGGGAGCCGACCATCCAGCGGCAGGGTGCGGACCGGATTTTGATTCAGGTGCCCGGCATCGGCTCGGCCGAAGAGTTGCTGGCCCTGATCGGGCGCACCGCCAAGCTGAGCTTTAACGAAGTGGTGCGGCAGGTGGCCAGCCCTGATGTAGCCCCCGGTTTGGGCAATATCATTGTGCCCTCGGTGAACGAGGGCGAAGGCTATTATGTGCTGAAGCGCGCGCCGGTGGTTACGGGCGACATGCTGACCGACGCGCAAACGCAGTTTGACCAGAACGGCCAACCGGCGGTGGGCTTTACCTTCAACCCCACGGGCGCGCGCCTGTTTGGGGCCCACACGGCGGCCAATGTCGGCAAGCTGTTTGCGATTGTGCTGGATAATCAGGTGATTTCGGCACCGCGCATTCAAACCGCCATTCTGGGCGGCTCGGGGATTATCACCGGTAACTTTACCGTGGAAGAAAGCGGACAACTGGCGATTTTGCTGCGGGCGGGGGCTTTGCCTGCCAGCATCAAGGTGCTGGAGCGCCGGACCATTGGGCCGGAACTGGGGCAGGACAGCATCGACGCCGGCAAGATTGCGGCGGTGGTTGCCATGGTCGCGGTGGTGGTGTTCATGGTGCTGAGCTACGGGCTGTTTGGCATGTTTGCCAATGTGGCGCTGGCCTTTAACGTGGTGCTGCTGTTTGCGCTCCTGAGCACCATCGGCGCGACGCTGACCCTGCCGGGCATTGCCGGTATCGTGCTGACGCTGGGCATGGCGGTGGATGCCAATGTGCTGATTTTCGAGCGTATCCGCGAGGAATTGCAGCGTGGCAAGGGCCCGGCGCGGGCGATTGAAATCGGCTATGAGAAGGCGACCTCGGCGATCATTGATGCCAATGTCACCACCCTGATTGCCGCTGTAATTCTGTTTTTGATGGGTTCTGGCCCTGTGAAGGGCTTTGCGGTGACGCTCGGCCTCGGGATTGTAACCTCCGTTTTCACCGCCATTTGGGTGACACGGCTGCTGATTGCGATGTGGCTGCAAGCCCGCAAGCCCAAAACCATTGAAGTGTGAGGCCAGACCATGCGACTGAAACTTGTTCCGAGCGAAACCAATTTCGACTTTTTCAAGCGGGGGGTGATCACCATCGGGCTTTCGGCGGTGCTGGCGGTGCTGTCTGTGGTGGCCTTCCTGACCATGGGCCTGAACTATGGGATTGATTTCAAGGGCGGCTCGGTGATCCGCACCGCTACGCCCGAACCGGTGGCAGTGAGCGTGTATCGCGACGTGCTTTCCGGCCTCGGATTGGGCGATTATAACGTGACCGAGGTGGTGGACCCGGCCGCGGAGTTGACCGACACCAACCGCAATGCGGTGATGATCCGTATCGAGCAGCAATCCGACGATGCCGAGACCCAGAATGACATTATCGCCGAAGTGAAATCGGCGCTGGAAAGCGAAATCGACGGCATCAGCTTTTTGCAGACCGACAGCGTGGGCGCCAAGGTGTCCGGCGAGCTGGTGGTGACGGGCATAGAAGCCGTGGTGCTGGCGGTGCTGGCGGTGCTGTTTTACATCTGGCTGCGCTTCGAGTGGCAGTTCTCCCTGGGCGCGGTGACGGCGCTGGTGCATGATGTGGTGCTGACCATCGGGGTGTTTTCAGTGTTTCAGATCGAGTTCAATCTGTCGATTATTGCGGCCATTCTAACTATCGTGGGCTATTCGCTCAACGATACCGTGGTGGTGTTTGACCGGGTGCGCGAAAACCTGCGGCGCTTCAAGAAGAAGCCGTTGCAGGAGGTGCTGAATATGTCGATCAACGAGACCCTCTCGCGCACGGTGATGACCTCGGTCACCACCCTGCTGGCGCTGGTGGCGCTTTATGTGCTGGGCGGTGATGTGATCCGCGGCTTTACCTTTGCGATGATCTGGGGGGTGATTGTGGGCACCTATTCCTCGGTGTTCATCGCCTCGCCCATTCTGCTGCGCCTCGGAGTGAAGCGGGATTGGGACAAGGACAGCGGTGCGGCGGGCACGCAATTTGCGGATGTCGATGCCTGAAGAGGGCCCGGAAACCTGCGCCAAATGCGGCATGGTCATCCTTGACCCAAGGCTGCCCAAATGCAAAATTTGCGGCGCGGCGCGGCGGATTGCGCCCGCCATGGCCAGGCCACAGCCAACGATTCGGCGCGGTAAATCCACATTTCGGGCGTCAAACCGGATGCGGGTGTTCCGGTTTCAATCCCGCTGGTCCTCGCGCAAGCGCATTGTGTTTAACAGCATAATCACTGTGGCGTTGGGTCTTTGCATCCGGCTATCTGACCAAGAGGGGGCTTTATTCGTGTCCGCTGATTGGCTGATGGACATCTGGCTGTTCCTCGTTCTGCCGATGGTGCTTTTTAAGACAGCGACGGCGCACTTCCCCTTTTGGAGCATGGATGACATATTTTTCGGGCGCGGCTCGGGCCGGGGCTTTCGGCAGGAGGCGGCGGCGGCCTTGCTCAGCTGGTTCTGGCAATTCGCAATCATGATGGTGATTTTGGAGGCGGCGCTTCCAAAATAAGCTAAGAAAAGGGCAGGAATCCTTATAAATTCGGGTTGACCGAGACAAATTCGACTAAAGGAGTCTCTGAACAATGGGGCTTTGCGCGACTTATGCGATGCGCCGAATTTGCCGCCCATCAAGCTTCGTTTTATTGAATTAGTAACATCTACCCGAGGTAGAGATTGCAAAACTAGAATAGAATTTATGATTTAACGTTAAACCTCCTTGTAACATATTGTTATTAAGCATGTAATATCGTCTTGTGGTGACTACTGTCCTAGGATAGTAGTCACCTTGAGATTGAGAATTCCGGGCCTTGGAACGGATATAGAAACACGTTAAGCGTGTGGTTTGAGGCCGTAAAGTCCTGTGAACCGTAGCCCGGATCTAGCGAAATCCTGTAACCCCGCTTTGTTCAGAGGTTCCTTAACAAGGGGCGCTTCAACAAGACGGTGTTTGAAAACCCGAATCGGGCGGCGTTTTCGGCGGTTGAGGCAATGTTATCCGGCGCTTTACATTGGCAAAGTTTTGCGGTGTGATCGGCGGCGAGGCCAATAGTGGTTTTCACCTCTTCTCTGCTGGTGCGTCCGAGGTGGAGCCGTGGCGCATTTGTGGCGTAAGGGAAATGGATGCCTGAACAACAGCAAAAAGCCTGCACATATTGCGGCACACCGGCTGACCCGCTGGCGGTGAAGTGTGAAAATTGCGGATCGGCGCTGCCGATTTCGCTGCCCAAAAGCATTCCGCAGCCGGTGGCGCGGCTGGTAGAAGCGCAATCGCGCTGGTCAATGGGGACAACAGCGCTGATTAGCATTGTGGTGAGCCTGCTGCTGGGGCTGTTTCTGAATTTTGACAAAAGTTACACCGTGTTGGTGGGGAGCCTGGCGGCGCTGTGGCTGGTTCTGGTGCTGCCGGTGATGCTTGTGACCTCGGCAATAATGACCGCCCGCAAAGATGCGGGTCGGTTTGTGGTGGGGCTGTTTGCGGTGATCGGACTGTGGATTCTGGCGGTGATTTTGGTGACGATCATGGCGCTGGTGTATTGAGCGGGTGGCGGGCTGAAGCCCGCCCTACGGAGGGGCGATGATGGCGGGGGTCTTGGCCACTGATGGGCTGGCTTGGCTGGCGCTGGCGGTGCTGGTGGCGGGGGTGGTGCGCGGCTTTAGCGGCTTTGGCTCGGCGCTGGTTTACCTGCCGATTGCGGGGATATTCCTGCCGCCGGTCTGGGTGATTGCCACCACCGCCACCTTCAGCATTTTTGGCCCGCTGCCCCTGCTGCCGTCTGCCTGGCGGGTGGCCGACAAGGGCGAAGTTTTGCGGCTGGCGCTGGCAGGCGCTGTGGCGATTCCGCTGGGGGTGGCGCTGCTCACCATGCTGGAGCCAACGGCGTTTCGCTGGCTGGTCTCGGCGGTGTCGGGGGCCACGATTTTGGCGCTGGCCTCGGGCTGGCGGTATCAGCGGGCGGTGCCCGTGCCGCTGGGGTTGGCGGCGGGGTTTGCCGCGGGGCTGATGGGCGGCTTTATGGGCCTGCCCGGGCCGCCGGTGATTTTGCTTTACCTGAGCGGGCGCAAGGCGGTGGCCGAGATTCGCGCGGTGATATTGCTGTTTTTATTCACCACCGACGTGGTGGTGCTGGTGACATTGGCCGCGCGCGGGATGGTCACGGCGCAGGCGCTATTGATCGGCCTGCTTCTGGCCCCCTGCTATATGACGGGCGGGCTGGTCGGCAAGCGCCTGTTTGACCCTGCCCGCGAAGGGCTGTTTCGGGCGGTGGCCTACGGGATTATTCTGCTGGCAGCGGTGACGGGGTTGCCGGTGTTTGGGTGAAGGGGCAGGTTTAGGAATGGTTAACCTTGTCAGCATCTTATCGCCAAAATTATAGTTTTGATAACTTTTGAGACCTAGACCTTAACGGGTAACGATTTGGCAGGCTTGTAGAAACGAGCCTCTTCGTGACCGTCCCACCGTACCGATCATTCAGACGGGTGGATTTTGGTTCACTTTGAGGGAGGCGGGGGTCTCATGTTTTTGCGTGTTGGCTTATTCACACTTATCATTTCACTTTTTGCCCACGGCGCTATGGCGGATACAGAATGGCGGATCGGGGCGAATATGGGCTCTATCCATATAAAGCCGCGGCGGGAATTCAACCAGATTAATCCGGGGCTTTTTGTGTCGGCCACGTTCAGGGCCGGGCAGCGGTTTGAATACGGGATTCAGGGTGGTGCCTATGTAAACAGCTACAGCGAGCGCACAATTTACGCCTCGACCTATGCCAACTGGCATGTGGCGCAACTGGGCAATGTCGATGTGCGGCTTGGCGGGTTTGTGGGCCTGTTTGAATATCCGGTGCTCTCGGAGCGGGCGCG
Organism: Paracoccaceae bacterium; assembly: GCA_026995265.1. Classification (GTDB taxonomy): domain Bacteria; phylum Pseudomonadota; class Alphaproteobacteria; order Rhodobacterales; family Rhodobacteraceae; genus UBA3077. The sequence goes on along the minus strand of JALWPC010000103.1, from coordinate 9,179 downwards.
GGCCATCGGCTGGCCCACGGTGGGCGACTACATTCTGGCGCTGGGGCCCAGCATGAAAATGCGCTTCCAGAACGGGGTGGACTTTACCGTGGGCTTCCTGCCGGTGAAAACCAAGGAAACCGCCGGTGTGTTTACCTTCCAGCTCTCGGTGCCGTTTGGCTGGCAGCGGTAAATCCCGAAAAACAAATGTAGTTTTTGATTGCTTGGTAAATTTTACAACTCGGAGTAAGCTTGGGCATCACTGATTCCTTTGGGTGCATATATGCGGCGACAAACGACCGCATTGGCCCCTGTTTCAAGGACCCAACACCGAGGAGAAACCCCATGACCACCCCCCTTTCCCGTCGCCAGTTTCTGGCCAGCACCGCCGCCACCAGCGCCGTTGTGGCGCTGCACCCGTTTTCCGCCAGCGCGGCCACCAATCAGGCGCATTTGCGCATTCTGTCCACTACCGACCTGCACGTGCATGTGCGCCCCTATGATTATTACGCCGATAAGCCGGTGGATACGGTGGGGCTTTCGCGCACGGCGACCATCATTCAGGCGGTGCGGGACGAGAGCACCAACTCTATTCTGGTGGATAACGGCGACTTCCTTCAGGGCAACCCGATGGGCGATTATATCGCCTATGAGCGCGGCATGAACGAGGGCGACATGCACCCCGTGATGAAGGCGATGAACCTGCTCGGCTATGATTGCGGCACGCTGGGGAACCACGAATTCAACTATGGTGTCGATTTCATGGACAAGGTGGTGCAGGGGGCGAATTTCCCCGTGGTTTGCGCCAATTTTGGCAAAACCATCGGCAGCGCCGCCCGCACCGATGACCTGTTTTACAAGCCCTACACCATTCTGGAGCGGGAGATTACCGACGGGGCGGGCGAAAAGCACGCCATTAAAATCGGCCTGATCGGCTTTGTGCCGCCGCAAATCATGAATTGGGACCGCCGCCACCTTGAGGGCAAATTCGGGGCGCGGGATATTCTGCAGGCGGCGCGCGGCTGGGTGCCGGAGATGAAGGAAAAGGGGGCCGATATTATCGTGGCCCTCAGCCATTCCGGCATTTCCGACGCGGGCGAGGCCGAGGGGCTGGAGAACGCCTCGCTTTATGTGGCGGGGGTCGAGGGCATAGATGCGCTGGTCACCGGCCACAGCCACCTTGTCTTCCCGTCGGAAACCTATGCCGGCAAGCAGGGCATTGATGTAGAGGCCGGCACATTGCAAGGCAAGCCCGCCACCATGGGCGGCTTCTGGGGCTCGCATATGGGCCTGATCGACCTGATGCTGGAAAAGGATGGCGACGGCTGGAAGGTGGTGACCTCCGAAAGTTCGACCCGCCCGATTTACAAGCGTGACGGACGCAAGAAAATCCCGCTGGTGGGCGACGTGCAGGCCATTCTGGATGCCACAGAGGCCGACCACGAGGCAACGCTGGAATATATCCGGCGGCCTGTGGGCATGACCGACGCGCCGCTTTACTCCTACTTCGCGCTGGTCGCCGATGACCCCTCGGTGCAGGTGGTGAGCAACGCGCAATTGTGGTATATCAAGCAGATGATGCAGGGCACCCAGTGGGAGGGCCTGCCCATCCTCTCTGCCGCGGCGCCGTTCAAGGCCGGTGGCCGTGGCGGGCCGGACTATTACACCGATGTGGAGGTGGGGCCGGTGGCGATCAAGAACGTGTCGGACCTCTACCTTTATCCCAACACCGTGCGGGCGGTGCTGATCAATGGGGCGACGGTGAAAGAGTGGCTGGAGCGCTCTGCCTCTATCTTCAACCAGATCACCCCGGGCGGGCAGGACCAGCCCCTGCTCAACCCCGAAATGCCCAGCTATAATTTTGACGTGATGGACGGAGTCACCTACCAGATCGACCTCACCCAGCCGCCGAAATTCAACAAGGCAGGGGAGGTGGTCAATGCCGGGGCCAACCGCATCGTGAACCTGCAATTTGGCGGCGCACCGATTGACCCTGAAGCGATGTTTGTGGTCGCCACCAACAACTACCGCGCGGGCGGCGGCGGGCACTTCCCCGGGGCCGACGGCACCACCACCATCTTTGAAGGGCCGGACACCAACCGCGATGTGATCGTGCGCTATATCGTCGAAAAAGGCACCATCAACCCGAAGGCCGATGCCAACTGGAGCTTCGCGCCGGTGCCCGGCACCACGGTCACTTTCGAAACCGGCCCCGCCGGGCGGCGCTATGCTGACCAGGTTCAGGGGGTTTCGATTGCACCCGCTGGCGACGGCGAAAACGGCTTTGCGCTCTATCGCATCACGCTGGGCTAAAACCGTCGGGCTTGCCCCGACATGCGCCGACGAGGTGGCCCGAAGGGTCGCCGAGGAGGCGCACGCCCGGGGCTGTCCGGCTGCTCCGGGGATTGCCTTGGGGGCTGGGCTGTGGGATGGTGGGTGCAAGCACCCACCCTACGGAGATAGCAGTGAAATTTACACATAATTTGCGGGTCTATTATGAAGATACCGACATGGCGGGGATTGTCTATTACGCCAATTATCTGAAATTCGCTGAACGGGGGCGCTCGGATGCGGTGCGCGAAATGGGGATCGACCAGTTGGAGATGAAAGCCAGGGGGCTGGTCTTTGCGGTCAAAAGCGTGCAGGCAGAGTATCACAGGCCCGCGTATTTTGGCGATGAACTGGTGGTGGAGACAGTGACGAGCAAGCTCGGCGGGGCCTCTTTGGAGATGAGCCAATGGGTGCGCCGTGGCGAAGACCTGATTTTCAGCGCGGTGTTTCGGGTGGCCTGTATGGACAGCGCGGGCAGGGCGGCGCGGTTTCCGGCGGAAATACGCCAGAAATTACAGGAATCTATGCCGTAACGGCGGATTTACTGGACCTTTGGCGGGGTTTGCGGCTAAATCAACGCAGGCAATCCAACACCTGCACCGGAAGGCACATTCCGGGCGGGGTTAACAAGCGAGCGAGTATTATGGAAACTGAGGCATTGGCAGCGGCGCAAACGATCGACTTTTCGATTCTGGCGCTTTTCGCGCGGGCAACATTGACGGCGCAGGTGGTGATGATCATCCTGCTGCTGGCGTCTTTCTGGTCGTGGTCGATCATCATTCAAAAATTCATCAACTACCGCAAAGCGCGGCGCGAGAATGCAGCGTTCGAGGAGCTGTTCTGGTCCGGTCAGCCGCTGGATGAGCTTTATGAACAACTGGGCGACCACCCCGTTTCGGCCCCGGAAAAGGTGTTTGTGGCGGGGATGGCGGAGTGGCGGCGCTCGCACCGCTCGGGCGGCGGGCTGATCGCGGGGGCGCAGGCGCGGATTGACAGGGCGATGAATGTGGCCCTTGGGCGGGTGGCGGACGAGCTCAACAAGGGGCTGGTGTTTCTGGCCACGGTTGGCTCGGTTGCGCCGTTTATCGGGCTGTTTGGCACGGTTTGGGGCATTATGAATGCCTTTAAGGAAATCGCCAACCAGCAGAGCACCAACCTGGCGGTGGTGGCTCCGGGGATTGCGGAGGCCCTGCTGGCCACGGCTTTGGGCTTGCTCGCAGCGATTCCGGCGGTGGTGTTTTATAACAAGCTTTCGGGCGATGCCGACAGGCTGGTGGCCGAGCAAGAGGTGTTTGCCGACGAGTTCTCGATGATCCTGTCGCGCCAGCTGGACCGGAGCGAATAGATGGCGGGCGGGCTGATGCCACGGGCCGGGCGCGGGGGCACAGGCCGGGTGCGGCGGGCCCCGCGGCGGGCGATGTCGGAAATCAACGTCACGCCGTTTGTGGATGTGATGCTGGTGCTCTTGATCGTGTTCATGGTCGCCGCGCCAATGCTCACCGTGGGCGTGCCGCTGGAATTGCCCAAAACCGCTGCCAGCGCCCTGCCCGCCGAGCAGGAAGCGCCGCTGACGGTCTCGCTGACCGCGGACGGTGCGGTGATGATTCAAGATACCGAAGTGCCCATGGCCGAGCTGGTGACCAAGCTGCGGGCGATTGCGGACCAGCGCACATCTGACAAGGTGTTCCTGCGGGCCGACGGCGCGATTCCCTATAACACGGTGATGGAAGTCATGGGCGCGCTCAACGCGGGGGGCTTTGCCAATATCGGCCTTGTCACCGACGCGGGCGGGCCGACCCTGACGGGGCAATGATACATGCAAGCGGGCACGGTCATATCGGGCATTGCGCATGGGGGGCTTATTTTGGCGGCCTTTCTGGGCGGGCTGGACTGGTGGCAGGAGACCCTGCCGCCGCCGCGTATCACCAGGGTGACGCTGGTGCAGGCGGCAGAGCTGGACGTGCAAAGCTCGGCCGCGCCACAGGTGCCGATGGCCGAGATAGACCAGATCGCCCAGCCCGAAATAACGCAGGATAGCGTGCAGGCCCCGAGCCTTGAAACGGCGGTAAACCAGACGGTGATGGACCAGACGGGCACGCCGGACGGGGAAGATGCTTCGCCGGATGTCTCGGGGCTGTTGCAGCCAGCGGACCCCGAAGTGGTGGTGGTGGCCCCGACGGTGGACAGCCTGCAACCGACCTCCGACTCTGTGCCGGATATTTTTCAGCCTGCGCAGAATGGCAATGAGCTGAACGCGCCTGTGAGCATGGCCGCCCCGCCACCGCCGCGCAACGCGCCGCGCATTGATACCAGCGCCGCCGCCAAGCCGCCGGAAGATGCTTTGCCCAATGTGGAGACCACGCCGGAGGTAGCCACGGATGGTGGCCCACCGGTGAATGCCCCCGTGCAGGATGCGGGCGCGCCGCAAGAAAGCACCACCGCAATCACACCGGACGGGCAGAACACTGACCAGATTTCCGCCTTTGCCCCGCAAACCGCCACCCGCCCGCCACGCAACCCGCATCGCGGGAATGTGAGCATTCCGGCCCCAACTCCGGCACCGGACATGGCGGACGCGGTGGCGGCGGCCTTGCAAGCCGCGCAGGCGGCCAGCCAGACCACGCCGCCGGTGGTGGCGGACCTCACCGGCCCCGAACGGGCGGTGATTGGTGATGTGGTGAGCCAGAAGTGGAACAAGAGCAACATCACCGGACAGGTGAATTTCGAGCAATATGTGGTGCGCATCGCGGTGGAAGTGAGCGCAACGGGACGGGTGGAAAGCGTGGAGCCTTTGGAGCCAGGCACCCCGACCGGAATTTTTGAAATCGCCTACCGCGCGGCGCGCTCGGCGGTGCTGCAAGCCGACAGGGCTGGCGGAATTCCGCTTCCCGAGGGCAAATTTCCGAACGGGGTGCGGCTGGTCTTGCGTTTTGACCCCGCTTCGGGCGAAATAGGGTTTAATTAAGGGATGTTTACGATGAATGCTTTGAAAACATTGTTGGGCGTGGTGCTGGTGATGCTGGCGAGCTTTGCGCAGGCGCAGGACAGGCCGACGATCGAGATTGACGTGACGGGCGGGAATATCCAGCCGGTTAAGGTGGCTGTACCGCAATTTGTGGCGGAAACCAGCGGGGCGCAGCGGCTTTCCGGTGATATTGCGGCAGTTGTGCAATCGGACCTTGTGAGCACGGGGCTGTTTCAGGAAATTCCGGGCACGGCGTTTATTGCCGGTGTCACCAACTTTAATGCGCAGCCGGTGTTCTCTGACTGGGCGGTGGTGAATGCCGAGGCGCTGGTGACAGGGGCGGTGAGCACAAGTGGTGACGGTCGTTTGGTGGTGAAGTTCCGGCTGTTTGATGTGGATGCGCAGCTTCCCATCGGTGACGGGGTGCAATATTCGGGCACGCAAGCAAGCTGGCGGCGGATGGCCCATAAGGTGGCGGATACGATTTATAGCCGGATTACCGGCGAGAGCGGGTATTTTGACAGCCGCATCGTGTTTGTCTCGGAAACCGGCCCGAAGAATGACCGGCGCAAGCGCCTCGCGGTGATGGATTATGACGGGGCGAACCTGCAATATTTGACCGATGATAACTCTATCGTGCTGGCCCCGCGCTTTGCCCCCAACACGCGGGACATTATTTATACCAGCTATGAAAGCGGCCTGCCGCAGGTTTTCCTGCTGAATATGGAGACGGGGCGGCGCTCGCAACTTCTGGAGAACACCACCAATATGGCGACGGCCCCGCGCTTTTCACCCGATGGCAGCAAGGTGGTGATGTCTATCATTGATGGCAGCAACACCGATATTTATCAGGTGGATTTGAACACGCGGCAGCGCACACGGCTGACAAATTCGGGCGGGATTGACACCACGCCGAGCTATTCGCCCGATGGCACGCAGATTGTCTTTGCCTCGGACCGGGGCGGCAGCCAGCAGCTTTATATCATGAGCGCCAGCGGCGGCGAGGCGCGGCGGATTTCGGCGGGGGGCGGCTCTTATGGCACGCCGGTCTGGTCGCCGCGCGGCGATATGATTGCCTTTACCAAAATCAAGGGCGGGCGGTTTCATATTGGCGTGATGCGCACGGATGGCAGCCGCGAAAACCTACTGACGGCGTCGTTCATTGACGAAGCCCCCACGTGGTCGCCCAACGGGCGCGTTTTGATGTTTTTCCGGGAAACGCCGGGGGCGAACGGCGCGCCGCAGCTTTATTCGGTGGACCTCACCGGCCGGAATTTACGGCGTATCGACACGCCAAGCTTTGCATCTGACCCGGATTGGTCAGGCGTATTGCGCTAGGCCCCCGACGGGGCGCAACGAGCGAAGGATGAGATTATGGGCTTGAGAAAAACAGGATTGGCACTGGCGGCGGTTTTGGCGCTGGGGGCCTGCCAGAATGGCGGGATATTTGGGGGCGGCCGTGGCGGCACCGACCAAACGCCGGGGAGTGGCGCAATCGAGGAAAGCTCGCTTGAGTATTTCAATACCACCATCGGCGACACGGTGCTGTTTCCGGTGAACGAGGCGACGTTGACCCCGGAAGCCAAGGCGATTCTGGATAAGCAGGTGGCTTGGCTGAACCAGTATCCCGACCGCACGATTGTGATTGAAGGCCACGCCGACGAGCAGGGCACGCGGGAATATAACCTTGCGCTTGGCGCGCGGCGGGCGGCGGCGGTGCGCAACTATATGGTGGCGGCGGGGCTGCTGGAAACGCGGCTCTCGATCATTTCCTACGGCAAGGAGCGGCCGATTGCGCTGTGCTCGACCGAGGCGTGCTGGTCCAAAAACCGGCGGGCGGTGACTGTGGTTGCTGGCGGGCTTGGCAACGTGTAATGAGAACAGGGGGGCGCATGGTGCCCCCATTTTTGCGAGGAAAAGCAAATGTTTAAGCGGGTTTACGGGGTGATTTTGGCGCTGTTGCTGGCGGGTGCCGTGCAGGCGCAAGAGCCGACGGTCGAAGACATTCGCGCCGATTTGCAAATTCTGAGCCAACAATTGGAAGAGCTGCGCGCGGGGCTGAGCGCCACCGGCGCAACCGAGCTGAGCGCGCGGGATGCAGCCAGTGCTTTGGTGCGCATTGACGAGATCAATGCCGACCTGCGGGCGGCGCTCGGGCGGGTCGAGGCCCTGGAAATCAAGATGCGCCAGGTGATTGATGACGGGACAAAACGCATCGGTGACATTGAATTCCGGCTCAGCGAACTGGAGGGCATTGACCCGAGCCTGAACCCGCCAACCCCGCCTTTGGGTGGCACCGACAGCGGCAGCGAGGTGATTTCCTCGGAGCGCCAAGCGTTTAACGCCGCGAAAAAGGCGCTGGAGGATGGCGACGCGGCGGGGGCGGCCACGCAACTGGCCGCATTTCTGGCGGATTTCCCCGACGGGCCGCTGACCTCGCAAGCGCAGTATTTGCAGGGTGAGGCGCTGGCCAAACAGGGGGATTTCCAGAATGCGGCGCGGGCCTATCTGAGCGGCTTTAGCGGCGCGCCCGACAGCCCCTTTGCCCCGCGCTCGCTCTACGGGCTGTCCAAAAGCCTGTTCGAGCTTGGCCAGCAGGAGCAGGCCTGCCTGACGCTGGCGGAAATCCAGATCCGCTATGCCGATATTGACGAGGCGCTGGCGCGGGATATAGCAGAACAGCGCGGGGCGATGGCCTGCCCGTGATTGCGCTTGGGCCGCTGCCTGACGGGCCGCTTGGCGTGGCTGTGTCCGGCGGCGGGGACTCGGTGGCGCTGCTGATGCTTTTGCATGAAGCGGGGCGGAATGTGCGGGTGGCAACCGTAGACCACCGTTTGCGGCCCGAGGCGGCTGAGGAGGCGCGCGGCGTGGCACGGCTGTGCGCGGGGCTTGGGGTGCCGCACGAAGTGCTGGTTTGGGAAGCGCCTGAATTCAAGGGAAATCTGCAACAGGCGGCGCGGGAGGCGCGCCGGGGCTTGCTGGGCGCCTGGGCGCGGCGGCAGGGGCTGGGGCATATTGTGCTGGGGCACACGCTGGATGATCAGGCGGAAACAGTGCTGATGCGGCTGGCGCGCGGCTCGGGGGTGGACGGGCTGGCGGGGATGGCCGCAACACGCTGCGAAGGCGGACTGTGCTGGCACCGGCCCTTGCTGGGGGTGCGGCGGGCGCAATTGCGGGCTTACCTGCGCGCGGCGGGCGTGGGCTGGGTGGACGACCCGAGCAATGAGGATTTGAAATATGACCGCGTGAAGGTGCGCCGCGCGCTGGAGGTTCTGGCCCCGCTGGGGATAGAGGCCGAAGGGCTGGCAAACACGGCATCCCATATGCGCCGCGCGCGGGGGGCGCTGGAGGCGGCGACCCATGAATTGGCGCAACGCTGTGTGACGGTTTCCGCAGCGGGGGAGTTGGAGATTTCCGGCCTTGCGGCGGCCCCGCGCGAGGTGCAGCTTCGGCTGCTGGCGGGGGCGCTGGGCTGGGTTTCCGGCGCGGGATACCGGCCCCGGTTTGCGGCGCTGGAAGGGCTGCTGGACACCTGCCTGAGCGGGGCGGATTTTGGCAAGACCCTGCACGGCTGCACGGTTGTGCGGCGTGGTGACGCGATTGTGATCAACCGCGAAGTGGCGGCCACCCCCGCGCCCGAGGCCGTGGGAAAAACATGGGATGGCCGATGGAACATTAACCTGAAAGACACCCGTTTTCTGCAAATTAGGGCTTTGGGCAAAGATGGGTTACAATGCTGCACCCATTGGCGCGAATCGGGGCACAGCCGCGCGGCACTGCTGGCCAGCCCGTCTTTTTGGAAAGGGGGGCTTTTGCAGGCGGCACCTCTGGCACATTACGGCCAAATCGGGGGTGTATCGCTTATAGGCGGTGAAAAAGGTTTTTATGACGCGCTGATTACGCA
>JALWPC010000102.1 GCA_026995265.1 Paracoccaceae bacterium | reverse complement strand
GAAGCTGGGTTGCGCCGATGCCGCAGCCCGCTTTGGTCAGCTCCCAATAAGTGGCTTGGTCATCGCAGCGCACGGGGAAATCCTCGCGGCTGCGCGGGATGCCGAAGGCCTTCATGGCGTCGATGATCAGAGGGTTGCGGTCCAGCCCCACCATATCGTGCTTGGGGAAGTCGGCGAAGCCCTGCGGGGTGCCGCGCCGCGCGAGGTAGGATTCATGGGCGAAAAGGCCGGTTTTAACCTCGCCGAGCTTGCGGGCGATGACGTCCTCTTGCGTGGGGCGATACATGCGGATGGCAATATCGGCTTCGCCAAACAGCAGGTTTTCGGTGGAGTCGCTCGGGGCGAGTTCAAGCTGGATCTCCGGCTCTTGGCGACGAATATCGGCGAGGATCGGCGGCAGAGTGTAATGGGCGAAGACCTTGGACGCGGTGATGCGCACGGTGCCTTTCAGGCTCTGGCTCTGGCCCGCAGCGATGAGGGCAAGGCGGCGGGCGGCGTCCTGCATTTCCAGCGCCAGCGGGTAGAGCGCCTCGCCTGCGTCGTTGAGCGCAAGGCCCCGGGGCTGGCGGGTGAAAAGCGCGGTGCCAAGGGCGGCTTCGACCTTGGCGATTTGCCGACCAAGGGTGGGCTGGCTTTGGCCAAGCTGGCGGGCGGCGGCGGAGAGGGAGCCGGTTTCGGCCACAGCCGTGAAGGCTTGTAGCAGGGACCAGTCGAGGCTTTGCAGTTTAACCATGCAATTATGAATAGCATATCTGCAAATATTGGCAATAAATATTCAAAGGTGAAGTCCTAAATTGAGGGCAGCAAAAGGAGAAAACTATGCAGAAAGTATTGATTTTAGGGGCCTCGGGCAGCTTTGGCAGCAATTGCCTGGAGGCGTTTGGCGCGGCGGGCTGGCAGGTGAAGACCTATAAGCGCGGCACGGATATGGCCGCCGTCGCCATGGGGGTGGATGTGATTGTGAACGGGCTGAACCCGCAGAATTACAAGGGCTGGCCCGAGGCCCTGCCTGCGATTGCGCGGCAGGTGGTGGCGGCGGCCAAGGCCAGCGGGGCGACGGTGATCCAGCCCGGGAACGTTTACAATTACGGCGCGCAACCGGGGGTTTGGGATGCCGAAACGCCACACCGGGCAACCACCAAAAAGGGCAGGGCGCGCATTGAAATGGAGCGGATACTGCGGGAGTCCGGCGTGCAGGTGATCATCCTGCGGGCGGGGGATTTTCTGGACACCAAACCGGGCGGGAACTTCATTGATTTCATGCTGACGGGGCTCGGCAAGGGGCGGTTTATGTATCCCGGGCGGGCGGATGTGAGCCACGCCTGGGCCTTCCTGCCCGATATGGCGCGGGCGGCCGTGGGGCTGGCGGCGTTGCGTGCCGAGCTTGGGCGGTTTGAGGATGTGCCTTTTGCAGGGCTGACCCTGACAGGCGAGGATTTCCGCGCGGCTTTGGCGCGGCACACGGGGCAGAAAGTGGTGCTGAAACCCTTTGCATGGTGGCTGATGCGGCTGCTTTCCCCCTTCTGGGGGCTGGCGCGGGAAATGCAGGAAATGCGCTATTTATGGGATACGCCCCACAGCCTGAGCGGGGCGCGGATGCAGCAGCTTTTGCCGGATTATGTTGGGCTGGAGCTGGGCGAGATACTGAAAAAGGTGACGCAAGCGAAGGGGTGATTTTTGCCGTTTCATTATAACTATTAACCTAGGTTAGTAGTTATAATAAAACGGAAATATATTGTTATATTACAGATAGTTAACGTGCATGTGTGGCGTTGTTGCATATAAGATCGTTGAGACGGATTTCCCCTTTCCCAAGCCAGTCATTGGATTTTCACGCTCACAGGCATTCCATGTGCTGTGAATCGGTTAAGGCAGTTCACGATGACTTTGGC
>JALWPC010000101.1 GCA_026995265.1 Paracoccaceae bacterium | reverse complement strand
AATGTATTCTCGTATTCCCCGTAAATCTCCTTCTGCACCCCCTCGAAATTGTAATCCTTCGAGCGTTTTTCAAACTCGCCCCCAAGGATTTCCTCCCAGTTCGGGCCGCCGACGATCTTGTCCATCCGCTCGCCTGTGAGCACCGAGCGCGGGCGCGCGGTGGGGAAGGCGGGCATATCGGGGGCCGATTTCAGGTGGTCATAGTCAAAGGTGAACGGCTCGTAATAGTCGTCAATCTCCGGCAGGTCGGGGTTGCCGAAAATCTTCGCCAATATCCGCCATTTGCCGCCCTGTTTGGGCTGGAGCGTGCCGGATTTGGTCCGCTCCCAGCCGCCATGCCACTTGGACTGGTTTTCCCAATCCTTGGGGTAGCCAATGCCGGGCTTGGTTTCTACGTTGTTAAACCATGCATATTCAACGCCCTCGCGCGAGGTCCAGACGTTTTTGCAGGTGACGGAACAGGTGTGGCACCCGATACATTTATCAAGGTTCAGCACCATGCCGATTTGAGCGCGGATCTTCATTCTGCTGCCTCCGTTTTGTTTACCGGTGTGTCGAGCCAGTCGACCTTGTTCATTTTGCGCACAATCACGAATTCGTCGCGGTTGGAGCCAACCGTGCCGTAGTAATTGAACCCGTAGGATTGCTGGGCATAGCCGCCGATCATATGGGTGGGCTTCATGGTGACCCGGGTCACCGAGTTATGAATGCCGCCCCGGAGGCCGGTTTTTTGCGAGCCGGGGGTGTTCACGATCTTTTCTTGGGCGTGATACATATAGATGGTGCCCTCCTTGATGCGCTGGCTCACCACCACCCGCGCCACAAGCGCGCCGTTGGCGTTATAGGCTTCGACCCAGTCGTTATCCTCCAGCCCCGCCTTTTTGGCGTCGGTTTCCGAGACCCAGACCACAGGGCCGCCACGGTTGAGCGTCAGCATGTGGAGGTTGTCGGAATAGGTCGAGTGGATGCCCCATTTCTGGTGCGGGGTGATGAAGTTCAGCACCACATGGGGCTGGCCTGCCTCGGTGTTAAACTCGCCAACCGTGGTTTTCAGGTCCACCGGCGGGCGGTAGCTACAGAAGCCCTCGCCAAAGGCCAGCATCCACGGGTGGTCTTGGTAAAGCTGCTGGCGGCCCGTCAGGGTGCGCCACGGGATGAGCTCGTGCACGTTGGTATAGCCCGCGTTATAGCTCACATGCTCGCTTTCGATGCCCGACCATGTGGGCGAGGAAATGATCTTGCGCGGCTGGGCGGCGATGTCGCGGAAGCGGATTTTCTCGTCCTCTTTGGGCAAGGCAAGGTGGGCGTGCGCGCGGCCTGTGGCCTTGCCCAGCTCTTCCCACGCCTTCACGGCCACTTCGCCGTTGGTTTCGGGGGCCAGCATCAGGATCATCTCTGCCGCGTCAATGGCGGTGTCGAGTTTGGCCATGCCTTTGGCGACGTTGTCTTCCAGCACCACCCCGTTGAGGTCGCGCAAGTGCTGCACCTCCGGCTCGGTGTTCCAGTTGATGCCCTTGCCGCCATTGCCGAGCTTGTCAAGCAAAGGCCCAACCGAGGTGAACTTCGCATAAATCTGCGAATAATCCCGCTCTACGGCGATGTAATTGGGCGCGGTTTTGCCCGGGATCAGCTCACATTCGCCCTTCTTCCAGTCCTTCACCTGATCTTGCGCCAGCTCCATCGGGGTATCGTGCAGAAGGGGCAGTTGCACCACGTCGGTTTCCACCCCCAGAATTTCCGGCGCGATTTCGGAAACCTTCTTGGCGAGGCCTTTGAAGATGTCCCAGTCCGAGCGGCTTTCATAGGCCGGGTCCACAGCCGCTTGCAGCGGGTGGATGAACGGGTGCATGTCGCTGGTGTTCATGTCATCCTTTTCATACCAGCTTGCGGTGG
>JALWPC010000100.1 GCA_026995265.1 Paracoccaceae bacterium | reverse complement strand
CGGGCGGCAGGGGTTCGTCGGCGTTTTTGGAGAGCAGCACTGTGCCGGTGTTGTAATCCACCACAATCGCCGCGCGGGCCGGTGTTTCCAGCGCCTGTGCGGGTGCGGTTGCGGCTGCCAACAGGCTAAGCGCCACCAAAACCCGAATAAAAAATCTCATTTTGTGTCTCGTGCTTTACTTGAAGAAGAAGGCGTCAGTATAACCAAGACCCCTGATGATGCGCAACTGCGCGCTGCGCTCGGCGCGCTTTTCATAGGGGCCGGACACCACTCGCCACAAGGTCGGGTTTTCAGGGTCATTGCCCTGGGTGAGTGCCTGCACCCCGGCGGCGGCCAGCTCCTCCACCAATGCGTTGGCAGCGGCTTCGTCCTCAAAGGTGCTGATCTGGATATAGGGCTTGCGCAGGCGGAACAGCGCGCCCAACCCTTCGTGAGCCGCTGGCGGCGTTGCTTCTGCGGCCGCGCCGGCGGCAGGCACCTGATCAAGCGTTTGCTCGACAATGGCCGCCAGACCCGCAGCGCTCCCCTCTGCGGGAGGGGCTGGCGGCGGGGCCTGCACCGCACGGCGCGGCGGGATGGTCATGTTCGGGTCGGCCACGGGGGCCGCTTCAGGCACATCCACCGCCACTTCCTCACGGCGCAATACCACAATGCTGATCTCGGTCGGGGTGCCGGCAATCACCCCCAGCGCCACGGCGGCATCGGACGAAAGCTGGATTTTCGGCCCCGGGTTATCCCGCTCGCGGCGAAACAAAGCCCCGATTACCGATTTGCCGTTGGCGACATTGCGGATGATCACCCGCTCGGGGTCGATATTGGCCGGATAGGCCACCCAGACCCCCCCCAGAGAGGGCCGCCCGTCCCAGAGCGCCTTCTCGCTGACGCTAAATACATCGGGGCGCTCCACATCACGGCTCACCGAGGTGCCCCCCTGCGTGGCCGGTTGATCCGGCGTGCTCTCAGGTGTGGCGGGGGTGTTTTCACAGGCCGCCAATCCAAGCACCAGCGCCATGGCCACCAGCTTCAAAGGCGGTTTCCCCGTATGTAAACGCATCTGTGACTCCTGCTCCGCCAAGTTTTTAAGCAAAAACTCCCGGCCCGAAGGCCGCACCGCTTGATCGCCACTTTGTGGTCGTTATGCGCACTCTACCCAAGAACCCCCTGCAAGGGAAGGGCCCGCACCCTCAAAAATAACCGGCAAAACCGGCCAATTGGCAGGATTTGGCCAGTCGACCATCCATTTCCCCAAATCGCCGCTTCCAGAATCAAATCCGAGCCTGTATTGGCACCCTGTCGGAGGAGTGGCAGAGTGGTCGAATGCACCGGTCTTGAAAACCGGCGTGGGTTCACGCCCACCGTGGGTTCGAATCCCACCTCCTCCGCCACATAACACAACTAAGTGTTTGATTATATTGCGAAATAATTGGATTACTGCAATCCGTTCCCACACATGTTCCCACACATTGTTCGGCTTTGAACTATGCTTTTTCAGCACAATTTACCTCAGTTAATCCTTATTGCCAGTTATCCTGGCGCAGTGAGGCCGTTGCGAACTGACCATCCGGAATCGTTTCGCTCTTCCGACCGGCCCATTCCCGCCCTCAGGAATTGAAACTGTCTCCGACAGCACGGCGCAATTCCGCAATACCACTATCGCTATGGCGAGTCGGGTGCACGCGGTTGGTCAGAAGAGACCAGGCCAGACCGCGTTCGAAATCCACCCAAAGGCCGGTGCCGGTGAAACCTGTGTGACCGATGACTGCTTCATTGCAGGCGTCTCCGCCACTCCAACCAATATACGCACGCTCCCAGCCCAGGGTGCGGGTTTTGCTCAATGGTTTACGCATAAGGGAGATGGTGTCCGGATGCAGGCGGGAGCCGGTGAGCAGGTCGTGGGCAAATCCGAGCACATCGCCCATGCGCCCGAACAGACCGGCATGGCCCGCCCCGCCAAGGGCAAAGGCGGTTTTGTCATGGATTTCGCCACGGAGCACCCGACCACGCCAGGGACACAGTTCGGTGGCCGCGCATTCATCGCGCGGCGGTGCAAAATCGAACCCCCACCCCGGTTCCATCTCTGCCAATTTCTTACCACGCAGCCGCTCGAGCGCCAATCCGAGCAGGATGAAATTGATATCGGAATAGACAGCCGGGCCAAGCGTCCACTCCCTCTGCAGAATAAAGGCGCGCAGGGTTCGGGTATCCTGACTGTAGGTATAGAGCGGCTCAGCCGCCGGTAGCGGAGTCTGATGCCCGAGGCACTGCCGGAAGGTGATCTGCCGTTCAGGGCAACCGGGGGCATGTTGGCGGAAATCGGGCAGTAACGTGGTCAGGGGCGCGTCAAGGTCTACCCGCCCGCTTGCGGCCTCCTCCAGAATCTGGGTGCTGGTGAACAAAACCTTGGTAAGCGAGGCAAGGTCGAACCATGTATCAGCGGAGATCGGCACGCTCTCCGGCACGATTTGTGCTTTACCGGCGTGAAGCACAACGCGGGCGCCATCAGTATTGACAGCGCCCAGCACGGCCCCTGGAATGGCCCCGCTTTCCACCGCAGTCTCTACGGATAAAAACGCGCGCTGTGTCAAATCGTATAGAGATGGCATGACCCCTCCGTTTCTGGCCTGTCCGGTTCAGGTATTGTTTTTCGTCCCCTGCAGTCAATATACCAAATAAAAACCAATACAAGAGAATTGATCATATTGGAATATTTTGGTATTGTATGTGTATCCTCTTTGTCAACTCACCATCGGCCCTTCTACGTACAATCATTTCCAGCCCGATATTCCGAAAGCACCTCCATGTTGAACAAGAACCACCCCCTGACGATTGCGATTGAAAGCGGCGGAATCGTCTGCCACGCCCGTTTGTTGGTCGCGGGCAGACAAACGAGAGCCCTGTCATGAAGCTTGTGAACGTTTTTGCGCCCGAAACTTGGCTTTCCAACTTCGGGGGGCCGCGCTATATCCAGCTTAAACGTCATCTTGAAGAGGCGATCGAAAACCGGTTGCTACCGCCGGGTACGCCGCTGCCGCCCGAGCGCGAACTGGCAAGAATGACCGGCCTTTCACGCATGACAATCCGAAAGGCCATTGCCCCTCTGGTCGAGGCGGGGCTGATCGAACAGCGGCGGGGGTCCGGCACCAGTGTTGCGATACCGGAAAACCGTGTTGAGCAATCGCTTTCCCGTCTTACATCATTTACCGAGGATATAACGCGGCGCGGAGCAGAAACCTCTTCAATCTGGCTTTCACGCGGGGTTTTTCAGCCCTCGCCGGAAGAGATTGTAGCGCTCGGCCTCGGGGCAGCCCAATCCGTGGCCCGGCTTGAACGCTTGCGTCTGGCGGACAATATCCCCATGGCCATTGAAAGAGCCGCGCTTCCGACCGGTATTCTGGAGAACCCGCTGGAGGTGGAAGAGTCGCTCTATGAGCGGCTTGCGCAATTGGGTAAAAAGCCGGTGCGCGCGGTGCAGCATATCACCGCCACAAACCTTTCGGAAAAGGACGCCGAACTGCTCGGAGTCGAGAAAGGCGAAGCCGCCCTCAGGATAGTGCGCATCTCTTATCTGGCCTCCGGCAGAATCGCCGAATTCACCCGCTCCATCTATCGTGGCGACACCTATGATTTTGTTGCTGAACTCACCATCCCGAAAACGGATTAATTTACCATGACCCAGAAAACCCATATGCGCCGCGAAATTGACGACATCCCGCACGTCCTGACGCGCCTGCTGTCGGAAGGTGGCGAAGCCATCGTCGGAGCCGCCGCGGCCTTGCGATCCCTTGAACCGAACTTTATCGCGACCGTCGCCCGCGGATCGTCCGATCACGCAGCGACCTATCTCAAATATGCCTGCGAGCTTCTGCTCGGTGTGCCTGTGGCCTCCATCGGCCCTTCGGTGGCTTCGGTTTACGGTGCCGAGCTTACAATAAACAACGCCGCCTGTATCGGGATTTCCCAATCCGGTCAAAGCCCCGATATCGTGGATCTGATGCGCACGGCAGGCCGGAAGGGGGCCACCACCATTGCCATCACCAATGATTCGCAAGCCCCGCTGGCGCAAGCCTCACAGTATGTTTTGCCCCTGCTGGCCGGGCCGGAGCTGAGCGTTGCCGCCACCAAAACCTTTGTGGCCTCGCTTGTATCGGGGCTTGCGCTGCTGGCCCGTTGGAAAGGCGATGCGGAGCTTATCGCCGCCATAAACCGGCTGCCGGATTGTCTTGCACAGGCTGCTGCGATTGACTGGCCGGACCTGCGCGCCAAAATCGTGGGGGGCGGTGGAATGTATGTGCTCGGGCGGGGGCTGTCTTTTGCGGTGTCAAACGAAGCCGCCCTGAAATTCAAGGAAACCTGCCAGATTCACGCGGAATCATTTTCCTCGGCCGAAGTGCTGCATGGTCCGGTCTCGGTTGTCGGGGAGGGATTTCCGGTTCTGGCGCTTGTCTCGCGGGATGCCACGGAGCCCGGCATTGTCGAAGTATGCGACCAGCTTGCAGCGCGGGGGGCCGCGGTGTTTGCCACATCGGACAAAGTGCAACAGGCCAACCGGCTGGAATTTGTGCCGACCGGCCACCCGCTGACCGATCCGGTCTCGCTGATCGTAACGTTTTACGCCTTCGTTGAAAGACTGGCGCGGCAGCGCGGGGGCAACCCGGACCAGCCCCGCCATCTTAAAAAAGTCACGGAAACGATATGAATGCCACAATAGCCATTTCCGGTGCCGCAATTTTTGACGGGGACCGGACGCATCAGAACGCAGCCCTGCTAATGCGGGAAGACAGATTGGAAACGATTGTCGCCAAGGGCGATATTCCTGCGGGATGTCGGCATGTGGCGCTTGAGGGCGGCATGATAGCCCCCGGTTTGGTGGACCTACAGGTGAATGGCGGCGGCGGTGTAATGCTCAACAATGCGCCAAATGTCGAAACTATCCGCACGATCTGCGAGGCCCATGCACGTTGTGGCACCACCGCACTGCTGCCAACGCTTATCACCGACACGCGGGAAAACACCCGCGCTGCCATAGAGGCCGCGCGTGAAGCGCATGCCCAAAAGGTTCCGGGCATGATCGGCCTGCATCTCGAAGGCCCCCATCTGTCCGTTGCCCGCAAGGGGGCCCATGCCGCCGAACTGATCCGGCCGATGGAAGAGGAAGATTGCGCCATGCTGGAAGATGCGGCGAAAGCGCTTCCCAGCCTGCTGGTGACCATCGCGCCGGAGTCAGTGCTCCCCGAACAGGTGGCGCGGCTTTCAAAGGCCGGTGTGATCGTATCCATCGGACATAGTGATTGCAGCTATCAGGCGGCCGCAACACTAGCCGCCAACGGCGCCAATTGTGCCACGCACCTGTTCAACGCAATGAGCCAGCTAACAGGCCGCGAGGCCGGGCTTGTCGGGGCGGCGCTTGAAACCGGCGGGCTTTTTGCGGGGCTGATCGCGGACGGGTTTCATGTTGCGCCGGCATCGATCCGTCTGGCCCTCCGCGCCAAAGCTGTGTCGGGGCACATTTTTCTGGTCAGCGACGCGATGGCGACCGTTGGCACGGATATGACCGAATTCACCCTGAACGGGCGGCGCATTCTGCGCGACGGCGGTCGGCTCACTCTGGAAGACGGAACCCTTGCCGGCGCGGATATTGACCTGATTTCCGCAGTCCGGTTCATGGAGCACACGGTCGGGCTTGACCGTGCCGAGGCCCTGCGCATGGCATCACTCTATCCGGCAAATCTTCTGGAGCGTGAGGCCGAGTTGGGCGCGCTGCGGCCTGGCGGGCGGGCAAATATCATCTGGCTGGAAGAGACCGGACAGCTTGCCGGCGTTTGGCAACAGGGTCGCCGCCTAATGTAGAACCCCGCAGATTTCTGGAAGGGCTTACTTGATCGCCCCTGCCGTCATCCCCGCGATAAAGCGCTTGCTCTGGATGATAAACACCGCGACCACCGGCAGCGCCGCCAGCGTTAGCCCTGCGTAAAGCACCCCGAAATTCACGCTGTATTCGCCAAAAAAGCTGGTCAGCCCCTGCGCGAGGGTTTTGTTTTCCGGCGTCTGGATGAAGATCAGCGGGAAGAAGAAGTCGTTCCAGATGGGAACTGCGTTATAGATGCCGGCGATGACCATCGCAGGGGTGATCAGCGGCACCATGATCTGCACCATGATGCGCAGTTCCGAGGCCCCATCGACCCGCGCGCTGTCCTCCAACTCGCTCGGGAGCGCACGCAGGAAGCCGGTGAGAATGAACACCGTGCTTGGCAGGCTCATGGCGGTGTAGATAAAGATCAGGCCCAGCAGGTTATCCACCAGCCCCATGGCTTTGAGCTGCACAAACAAGGGGATGATGGCGAGGCGCAGCGGCAGCATCAGGCCCGCGAGGAAAAACAGCGACACCATGATGGAGCCGCGAAACTTGTAGCGGCTGATCGCATAGGCGGCCATGGTGCCGGTGACCAGCAGCGCCACCACCGAAATCACCGTTACAATCGCCGAGTTCAGCAGATAGCGCGGCACATCAGTGGTGTTCCAGATCACCGCGTAATTCGCAAGGCTCGGGTTTTTGGGCAGGGCAAAGGGGGAGCCGAAGATTTCGGCATTGGTTTTGAAACCCGACATCACCATCATGAAGATCGGGTAAAGCACCACAATGGCGCTGCTCACCAGAAAGATGTGCATCAGCCATGTTTCAAAGCCCGCATTTCGTTTCTTTTCCATAGCCGCCCCCTAGCTCATTTCCACTTCGCGACTGGTCAGATACTTGGTCGCGATGATGGAGAAAACAAAGATGAAGATGAACATCAACACGGCGAGCGCCGAGCCTTGGCCGAAATCGGACCCGCCCGCGCTGACCGAGCCAAAGGCGGTGCGGTAAAACAGCAAGCCGAGCATATCGGTGCTGCCTTGCGGCGAGCCTTCCAGCCCGTTCATAATGTAGGGGATTTCAAACCAGTTGAAGGAGCCGATAAAGGTGAGCACAACGATGATGGTGACAGCAGGCGCCATCAGCGGCCAGATGATTTCGCGCGCAATGCGCCACTCAGAAGCGCCATCAAGCCGCGCGGCTTCGATAAAATCCTTGGGGATGCGATGAATGGCGGCGAGGAAAACCAGCGTCGGAAAGCCAAACCAGTGCCAGCTATTGACCAGCAGCATCGAGGGCAGCGCGGTTTCGGGCAGGCCCAGCCATGGCAGGGCCCAGTCATGCAGGCCAAAGGCGTGCAGGGCTTTGTTGACGAGGCCAAAGACAGGGTTCAGGAACATCTTCCACTGAAAGCCGATAATGACGGTGGAAAGGATCACCGGCAGGAAAAACACCACCTGATAAAAGCGATAGCCGCGCGGGTTGCGGGCCAGCAGCAGGGCCAGCACAAGGGCAATGCCGTTTTGCACGATCATCAGGCTGACGAACACTTTGACATTGTTCCAGAAGGCGTTGAACAGCAGGGTGTTTTTGTTGGGGTTCAGCAGGATGTCGGCAAAATTTTCCAGCCCGACGAAGTCTTTCCTGACCAGCCCGTCCCAGTCATAGAGGCTGTAAAGCACGGCGCTGGCCATGGGCAGGAACACGAAAATGATCAGGATCGCGGCGGGCGGGGCAAGGAGAAAAGCCAGCCAGAGCTTGAGGTTGCGGGCGCGTTTGCGTTTGGCTTGCTCATAATCCATCGCTCACCTCACGCTCTGGCCGTCGGGGCCAAACAGGTGGCTTTGCGCCATGGAAAAGCCGATTTCGACCGTGTCGCCAATGGCCACGTGATGGTCGCCGGGCGCGTGCAC
>JALWPC010000099.1 GCA_026995265.1 Paracoccaceae bacterium | reverse complement strand
AGGTGCTGCGGCGCGCGCCTTTGGTTTGGGTGGGTGGCGAAGGCGGGCAGGTGTGGGAGGAGCGGCCCCTGAAGCTGGCCTTCGAGACCAACTGCATTTTCCGCCCCACGGCCCAGCGGGCGCTGGAGGATGCGGGGGTTGAGTGGGACATGGTGGTGACCTCGGATTCCACCCGCACCATAGAGGCGACGGTCTCGGCGGACCTTGCCATTCATGCGTTGCTGTCGGAAACCTCGTCGCCCTATATGAAGGAGATCAACCATAACGGCGCGCTGCCCGAATTGCCGGTGTTTAACATCAATATGTATGTGGCCAAGGGGGCGCGGCGGGAGATGGCCGAGCAACTGGCCGCGTATGTGCGGCTGGCCTACGGGGCGGAGGGCGTGCAGTGAGATTCAAAAACGGGAGTGAACATAATGGCGTGGTCTGATATTCTAACATTTACCATGGTCGCATCTTTGCTGGTGATGTCGCCCGGCCCCAACGGGGTGCTGATCGCCAAAACCGTGCCGACCTCGGGGCGCGCGGCGGGCTTTGCCAATGTGGCGGGGTTTGTGGCGGCGTTTTATCTGCACGGGGCGATGGCGATATTGGGGATCTCCCTTATTCTGGTGCAATCGGCCACGGCCTTTACCGTGGTGAAAACCCTCGGCGCGGCTTACTTGATTTGGCTCGGGGTCAAGGCGCTGGTGGCGGCCTATAAGGGTGTGGCGACCACGGGCGACATTTCTCCCGCCCATCGGCAACGGACCCTGCGCAGGGCTTTTGTGGAGGGGTTCATCACTAACGCGCTGAACCCGAAAGTCTCGATGTTTTACCTCGCAGCTTTTCCGCAGTTTATAACCGTGGGGGAGACCTCTGCGGCTTCATCCTTTATGCTGGTGTTTATTCATTCGATGATAAACGGGGTGTGGTTCAGCGCTATGGTGCTGCTGTTTTCAACCCTCACCGCTGTGGCGCGGCGCGGCGCGTTTCAGCGCTGGCTGAAGGGGATAACGGGGGTTGTGTTTATTGGGTTTGGCGTGAAACTGGCGCGGTTTAAGCCCGAGATTTAGGCTAGGTCCACCGAGGCGAAGCCGAGATCGCATGCGCATTCAATTCAAAAGGAGCTACAATTCACTGCCTCTCGCTTCGCTCGAACGCGAATTGTAGCAATCCCTTATTGGGGGGAATTGAAAACGCTAGAGCCAGCGGCAGGCATTTTCAGCTTGTCTGAAAATGGGCTTTGGCTGAGGGGGGCTTTAGCTCCCCGAAGCCAAAGCCACGCCGGAGCTGCCGGACAGCTCTGGCGTCGCGCCGCGTTCGGGGAGCAAAGGCGGGGCTTGCAGCCCCTGTTTGCCCCCCTCACGCGGCGCGTGCTGCGCCTATGGCTTGCAGGGGGCTTACTTCAAGCCGATGAGCTTGTCAGCGGAGAGCGGGCCTGCGCCTTTCACGAAAAGCAGCATCAGGATGGTGACCCAGAACAGGCGTTGATCCATGATTTGGCTGTCACTGATGCGGTCAAACCATGTGCCGATGGCGGTATCGTCGGCCATGTGGCCGTAAATATCCACATAGGATTGCACGAAGATGAAGCCGATCATGCCGAGGGCCGCGAGGCGGGTGAAGAGGCCGATAGCGATCAGCACAGGCAGGGCAAATTCGGCATAGGTGCCCGCATAGGCGATGATGTGTTGCAGGGGCGAGAGCTTGTCGGGGTCGTAGCCTGCGGCCTCGAACGCCACGGGGAAGATTTGGCCGTAGGCACCGAAGCTGAGGTCAAACAGCCCGTCGCCGAGCTTCAGGCTGGCCGAGGTCCAGAAATACATGAACAGCGCCGCCACAAAGGTGAAGCGGGCCAGTGTCGGGAGGAGCCATGGCTCCAGTTTGCCGGAAATCGCTTCAAGGGGTTTGTTGTAGAGG
>JALWPC010000098.1 GCA_026995265.1 Paracoccaceae bacterium | reverse complement strand
AAAGCGGCGCGTCGCAGCAGATGCAGTGGAAGGTGCCCGGGACTTTCGGGAAGTCATCATGGCTGCCCGCCCGCTCGGTGGCGCCGTTTTGGGTCACTTTATAGGCGAGGTCGGAAAGCAGGAGCTTGAGCTGGGCCTGGGTGCGTTTCATCGGGTCTCCCGGGGTTGTAAAATGGCCTGAATGGCCTATTCTGTGCGGCATGTCGTTAACACGTCGCCTTATTCTAGCGCCTAAACGCTGAAGAATAAACAAAGGTTTGTGATATGCCCCGCCGGTTTACCGCCCGATTTGCTGAAAGTGCCGATGATGTGCGCTTGGCGCAGGCCCTGCGCGGGCGGGTGTTCCGGCAGGGGCGCATGGATGAGGATGGCTTTGACACCCGCTGCCGGCATGTGCTGGTGGAGGATGGCCGCGAAGGGCGGCTGGCCTGCACCTTTCGCATTCAACCCTTTGAAAACGGGGCGGAAATCAGCCGGTCCTACGCCGCGCAGTTTTACGAGCTTTCCGCCCTGAAGGGCTATGGCGGGCGGCTGGTGGAGATGGGCCGCTTTTGTATTGATCCGCGCTACAATGACCCGGACATCCTGCGCGCCGCTTGGGGGGCGATGACGGCCTATGTGGATGATCACAATGTCAAAATGCTGTTTGGCTGCTCAAGCTTTCACGGTGCACAGGCCGAGGCGCATCTGGAGGCCTTTGCCCTGCTGAAGGCTCGCCACCTTGCCCCGCGCAAATACCTGCCGCAAATCAAGGCCCCGCGGGTTTTCCGATTTGCCCGCCTGATGCGCAAGCCCGACTTGCGCGCCGCCCAACGCGCCATGCCCCCCCTGCTACGCACCTATCTGGCCATGGGCGGCTGGACGTCGGACCACGCGGTGGTGGACCGTGACCTGAACACGCTGCACGTGTTCACGGGGCTGGAGATCGCCGCTATTCCGGCGGCGCGCAAGCGGCTGCTGCGGGCTTTGGCCTGAGAGGCACAAAGGCGTGCAGTTGCTTTATTCGTGGGTTTCCACAAACATATAGACCCAATCCCCCTTATAATCGGCATGTTCGGCCTTCAGCGCGGCGATGCGCGCGCGCAGGAAGACGAGGTAGGGTTCAGCGGGCTCGGTGGTGTCCCGCAGGCCCTCGTAAAGCGGCTCGGAGCTGGCATAGGCCACCACGAGTTCGCGCCCGAAGGGCGGGTGGACGATGAGTCGGACGGCGGGCTGGCCGTTGGCGGCGTCCCCCACGGTGATATTCGCGCCGGGTTGGTAAAATTGCAGCGGTTCCCACTGGTTGGGGCGCAGGTGCAGCACATTGCCGTCAACATCGAAGAAATCCACATACACATAGGCGGGGAAATCGTAGGATTTCATCCGGATGATCACCCGCTCGCCCTCGGCATAGTCAAAGGTGGAGAGCTGGGTCACCGCGCCGAGTTCCTTCGGGTCCTTGGCTTGCTTGGTGGATTGCGGCAGGCCGAGATTGTCCAGCCGCGAAAGCACGTCGCATTGGGGCGAGGGCAGCACGATCATCGAGCCACCCACGGGGATGCTTTCGCCCAGTTGCTGGCGGATGGCCGTCAGGATGGGGGCGCGCAGGCTGTCATCGGGGATATGGCCGCGCAGTTCCAGCGTGCCGGTTTCGGGAATAAACGTGGCGGCGAGGCGGGCGCAGGGGACAGAGGCGAGGAGTTGGGCGATGGCATCGCGCGGGGTGTCATCGGCGCGCTGGCTGGCGTCGAGCGGCTGCATGAAGGACTGGATGGCGGCCAGCGAGGCGGGGTCGAAGGCGGTGCGGCCGGACCAGCCGGTGGCGGCGGAAATGGTGGGCGCGGCGAGCGGCGCTTGCGCGGCGGCGGGGGCGTCGGGCGCGCAAGCGCCGCTCGCCGCGCCCACCATTTCCGCCGCCACCGGC
>JALWPC010000097.1 GCA_026995265.1 Paracoccaceae bacterium | reverse complement strand
CTGTCATACCGTAACGGGTGGCCATTGCTTTTGACGTAAGACCGCATGTCTTTTGTACGACAGCTTGACCTGCGCTGATCCTGGCCTGAACTCTGAAGGCGGGGCTGGCATTGAGCTGCCCCTAATTTTGGAGGATCGTTATGAAGGACATGAAGAAAGAAGCATTCATCGGGTTTGATGTTTCCAAGAATTCGCACGCGGTTGCGATTGCCGAAGGCGGAAGAGATGGCGAGGTCAGGGGGTTTGGAACTATTTTGACGACCAATGCGGCGGTGGAAAAGCTGTTAAAAAACCTCGCCAGCCGGTTTGAGCATCTGCACATATGCTATGAAGCCGGGCCGACCGGATATGGGCTTTACCGCCAGGTGAAAGCCCTTGGTTTTGACTGCTCTGTTATTGCCCCGTCCCTTACCCCGGTAAGACCCGGGGACCGTGTAAAGACGGACAGGCGGGATGCCGAACGGTTGGCGCGGCTATTGCGGGCGGGGGAACTGACCCCGATCTGGGTGCCCGACGAGACCCATGAAGCGATCCGTGATCTGGTCCGGGCGCGCGAAAGTGCAGTCGGCGATAAACGCCAGAAACGCCAGATGATATCGTCATTTCTGCTCAGGCATGGCCGCACCTACCAGAGCCCCAGTACTTGGACGATGCGGTATCGGCGCTGGTTGCAGAGCCAATCCTTTGATCACCCGGTCCAGCAAACCGCCTTGCAGGAGATGGTGCTTGCGGAACGTCACGCCGGTGAACGCGTGGACCGTCTGACAACCAGCATTGAGGCTATCGTTGCTGACTGGTCGCTGGGTCCGGCGGTAGAGGCGCTGCAAGCCCTGCGCGGGGTTGCCCTGATTGGGGCGGCCACGTTCATGGCGGAAATAGGTGATGTTCGCCGGTTTGATCATCCGCGAAAGTTGATGGCCTATCTGGGACTTGTGCCCAGCGAATATTCGACCGGATTGACGACCCGGCGTGGCGGCATCACCAAGGCTGGCAACTCCTGGGTTCGGCGCATCCTGGTTGAGGGAGCCTGGACCTATCGCTATCCCGCCAAAATTGGTGAGAAAAAACTGTACATCCTGCAAAAGCTGTCCCCTGAAATCCAGGACATCGCGTGGAAAGCCCAATCGCGATTGACGGCCCGGTACCGCAAACTGAATCGGCGTGGCAAAAAGAAGACGGTCATCACAACCGCGATCGCACGGGAACTCTCGGCGTTCATGTGGGATATCGCCCGAAAGGCAATGGCAGCGGCTTAACAGCCCTCTTTTCCGCGTTCATTGGCGGGAACGGGGTCAGCGGCAGGGGAACACCCGTCTGCGCTTTGTGGCCAGCAATTGCTGACGCCCGATGTAAGAAAGGGATAGCCCCGAGACGCACATGCGGTACTGCGGTAAAAGAACCCGCGCATCAGAGCTTGTTCACCGACGTCTTGAGACCCCGCTCCCACCAATGAACGCTTCAGATAATACATTTCCTGCGCCTGCGGGTAAATTGCTGCGCGAAAAACATTGACAAAAGACATCAGAGTGATGCGCACACCCCGCTTTCTTTCATTGGCTTCTACACCCCGCCCCATTAAATGGAACCGACAAGTCGGAAGACGCAACGAGAGAAAGCAGACAAGATGGGCGAAACGATACCCTATACCAAGCCTTCGATTACCGAGCTTGAAATCGCCTACGCAAATGACGCCGCGCGAATGGGCTGGGGGTCGCAATGTTACGCCTATATCGAGCGGTTCGAGGCCGGATTTGCCCGGTATCTGGGGGTGAAACATGCCATTGCGACATCCAGCTGCACGGGTGCGCTGCAACTGGGCATGGCGGCAATCGGGCTGGGTCCGGGGGATGAAATGATCTTGGCCGATACCAATTGGGTGGCCACGGTCTCGCCTGTTATTCATCTTGGG
>JALWPC010000096.1 GCA_026995265.1 Paracoccaceae bacterium | reverse complement strand
TCTGCCGCCCCTCGAACCGCGCCTCGCGCAACAGCTTTATCCGCTCCTGCACAATCTTGGCATAGGCCTCTGTGGCCCCGAAGCGAAACGCCGTGCGTGTGCCGAGGTCCTCGATGCGCCCCGCCAAGCCCAAAAGCTCCCCCAGCATTTCGGAATCACGGCTGTTATCCTCGGCGAGGTGCCCGTAAACCGCCCCCAGCTCGGCCTCCATATCCTCCAGCTCGTCGGCCACCTTCCGCGCCACCGGAAAGCCGAGCATAGAGGCGTTCATATAGGTTTCCGTCTCCAAAAGCCGCTGTGCAATCCGCCCCAGCCGCCGCTGGCTCACGCCCTCGTTGGCGATAATGGCAAAGCGCACATGCCCCGCCTCGTCGATCCTGAAATCGGTGGCCACAATCGCCTCGTTGTCCACCACATAAGAGGCCGTCATGCTTTCAGACACGAACCATTTCGACAGCTTTTCATTCAGCCCCGCCATCGGCTCGGTGGCAAAATCCGCCGCCTCCATGCGCACCAGCACCGAAGAAATCACCACCCCCGGCGCCTCGGCCAGCCAGTCCCGCGGGAACAGCTCAAACGCCTTGCCATCAAAGGGCCGGTCCTCCACCCCGTCGGCATAAAGCGTATAGCTCACGAATTCCGAATGCACTTCCCACTTGAGGAAACTCCGCCCCAGCGCCACAGCATGATGGGTGGCCTCCGGTGCCGGATGCGCCGCGCCAAAACGGTCCAGCAACGCAATCAGATGCGCACGGTCCAGCGCCCTGTCCCGCTTGGCCGCCCCACTCGGCTGCTTGATCGCCAGATACGCCGCGCGGCAAGGGGCCGAAAGCTCCGGAAACGGCCGCGCGTGCAACTCGTTGCTCAGCTGGTAGCGCAGCGGGTGGTCGGCAATGGGTTTCTCGGTCATGTCATCTCCCTCGGATTGCCCCCTTTTTCCCACCATTCCCCCGCGCGGGCAAGCCATTCTTGTGCGCTATCTTCGCGCCAAGCGCCCTGCAAGCCATAGGCGCAGCACGCGCCGCGCGAGGGGGGCAAACAGGGGCGAAGCCCCGCCTTTGCCCCCCGAGCGCGGCGCGCGGCCAGAACTGTCCGGCAGCTCCGGGTTTGCTTTTGTCTCTGCGGGGGCTAAACGCGCAATTTGGATGCAAAATTGTGCGCATAAACCGCCCCCACTCGACAAAAGCACAATTTTTGCAAGCAAAAATCGGTGGCCCTCACGGGCCATGGCCTCGGCTTCGCCTCGGCGGACCTAGTCTCTAAGTCCGCCCAAACAGCCGCTCGATGTCGCTCAGCTTCAGCTCCACATAGGTCGGCCGCCCGTGGTTGCACTGCCCCGAATGCGGCGTAGCCTCCATCTCGCGCAGCAGCGCGTTCATCTCCTCAGCGCTCATCCGCCGCCCCGAGCGGATGGAGCCGTGGCAGGACATCCGGCTGAGCACCGCGTCGATCCGTGCCTTGACCGTCTGGCTTTGCCCGAGGTCGGCCAGCTCGTCGGCCACGTCGCGCAGCAGCTTGCCCGCGTTGATCTCGCCCAGAATCGCCGGGGTTTCCCGCACGCAAAGCGTGCCCTCGCCGAAAGGCTCGAAAACCAGCCCCAGACGGAACATATCCTCCGCTGCCGCCAGCAAGCGCGCACAATCCGCCTGTGGCAGCTCGACAATCTCTGGGATCAGCAAGGCCTGCGAGGGCACCCCGTTGGCCCCCGATTGCCGCTTCAGGCGCTCGTAAACCAGCCGCTCGTGGGCGGCGTGCTGATCCACTATCACCATGCCGCTTTTTGTCTGCGCGACGATATAATTCTCGTGCACCTGCGCCCGCGCCACCCCCAGCGGCAGGTCATCGGGCACCTCGGCGGGCGGCGGGGTTTCCACCCGTCCGGCCTGCCAGCCCTCATGCTCGGCAAAGCCCGAAACAGGCGCAAACCCC
Organism: Paracoccaceae bacterium; assembly: GCA_026995265.1. GTDB lineage: Bacteria > Pseudomonadota > Alphaproteobacteria > Rhodobacterales > Rhodobacteraceae > UBA3077. Next base: position 5,878 of record JALWPC010000096.1, on the reverse strand, counting down.
CGCTCCCGATTGAGCGGCATCTGGTAGCTCACCTCGGGCCGCCCTTCCGGCTGCATCGCTCCCAAGGTCGCGGTGCCAACCGTGGTCGAGGCCCGGTGCCCCGCCTCCGCCAGCGCGTGCTTCAGGGCGCTGACAATCAGGCCCCGCGCCACGCCCGGCTCCCTGAAGCGCACCTCGGCCTTGGCGGGGTGGACGTTCACATCCACCATTTCGGGGGGGCAGTCCAGAAACAGCACGGCGGCAGGGTGGCGGTCGCGGCTCAGGAAGTCCGAATAGGCCCCCCGCAGCGCCCCGTGCAACTGTTTATCCCGCACCGGGCGGCCATTCACGAAGAAGAACTGCGCCACCGCCGCGCCGCGTGAATAGGTGGGCAGGGCCGCATAACCGCTCAGCCGAAGCCCCTCCCGCTCCGCCTCGATCTTCAGCGCGTTTTCAATGAAATCCCGCCCCATAATCCGCCGCAGGCGGGCTTGCAGGCTGCCATCCTCCACATCCGCCCGAAAGGTGATCCGTTCCTTGCCGTTCGAAATATCCCGCAGCACAAAGGCCACATCGGGCGCGGCCATCGCCAGCCGCCTGACCACATCGCCAATCGCCCGCGCCTCGGCCACCTCTGATCGCAAAAACTTCAACCGTGCGGGGGTGGCATGGAAGATGTCCCGCAACTCCACCGTGGTGCCCTGCGCCCCCGCCACCGGCGCCACTTCGCCCATCCTGCCCCCATCGACCACGAGCCGAAACGCCCCGTCCGCCCCCGTAAACCGCGAGGTAATGCTCAAGCGCCCCACCGCCCCGAGGGAGGGCAAAGCCTCGCCGCGAAAGCCAAAGGAATGGATGTTCAAGAGATCGGTGCCGTCAATCTTCGAGGTCGCATGGCGCGACAGCGCAAGGGTGAGCTCATCCTCGGGAATCCCGATACCGTCATCCACCACCCGTAGCAGGGTCTTGCCGCCGTCGGCATAAAAAACCTCCACCCGCCGCGCTTCGGCATCCAGCGCATTCTCGACCAGTTCCTTGATCGCCGAAGCCGGGCGCTCCACCACCTCGCCCGCCGCAATGCGATTGGCGGCGGCATTATCTAGCTGGCGAATGGGGCGCCTGTTCTGCAGGATATAGGGGGAAAGGGTGCTCATACCACAAACTATAGCATGGCAGGCGCTGATTCTGAAAGCGACGGTTTAACCTTCGCGAATGAAGCCCCGACGGGCGTTGGCCTCGGCTTCGCCTCGGTGGCGGCGCGCAAACAGCCGTTTTACTTGGCGGTATTCCGCCCGCGCCGCGCTGCAAACGGGTGCACTTGTGGCGGGCAAGGCTGAGTATTTGAAGAAGAGTGAAGATGATCATCTTCCAATCTTGACCAATACTCTGGGGTGAATGGCGCTTGCGCCAGAGGGGCAAAGCCCCTTTCAGAGCCTGCAACACCCGCGAAATGTCGAGCGCGGCGCGGGTGCGACCTTGCCACGAGCGATATGTTTGACGCGCCGCCACCGAGCCGAAGGCGAGGCGCGGTTCGGGGCTTTAGCCCCGAAAACGAGCCGTCGCGGAACCGAGGTTTTGACATGGGCCCCTGAGCCTACTCCCCCAACCCCTCCGGCTGCCCCACCACTACAAAGTGCAGGTTTTCCGGTTGGTAGAGCCGCGCGGCCACGTGGTTCATGTCCTCAACCGTCACTGCATTCACAAGGTCATTGCGCTCCGCGATATAGCTCAGCGGCAGCCCTGCCACCTGCGAGCCAGCAAGAATTCCCGCGATCTTGGCATTGCCGTCAAAGCGCAGGGCATAGGCCCCCGTGAGGTAGCGTTTGGCGGTGGCCAGCTCCTCTGCCGTTACCCCGTCCGCAGCTATTTTTGCCCATTCCGCCCGCACAATCCCCACAGCTTCGGCCACGGTATCATTGCCGCTGTTAAAGTGGCCCATATAAAGCGCCGTATGCTGGTAGGGCAGCAGGAAGCTTGAGATACCATAGGTCAGCCCGCGCTTTTCCCGCACTTCCACATTCAGCCGCGCGCTAGAAGAGCGCCCGCCAAGAATGTGGTTAAGCACATAGGCAACCAAATAATCCGGATCGTCCCGCTTAAGCCCGGGCTGGGCGAAAACTGCCACCGATTGCGGGGTATCAAATTCAACCACCGTGGTGTCGGCGGTCAGCACGGGCTGCACATCGGGGACCCCGTCTTTGATGTCATCGGGCAGGTCGCCGAGCAAATCATCCAGCAGAAGGGCCAGCGCCCCGGGGGTGATATCGCCAACCACGCCGATTTTCACATTATTGCGCCCCAGCGCGTGGCGATGGGCGATGCGCATGTCCGCCGGAGTCAGGGTGGCCACAGTGTCCAGCGTGCCTTCCACCGGATGCCCGTAGGGGTGGTCGGGAAACAGTATCTCGCGCAAGCGCTGCCCGGCAATTGCCTGCGGGTCTGTGGCATTGGAACGGATGATCGAATTCACCTGCCCCCGCACCCGTTCAAAAGCCACATCGCCGAAGGTCGGCTCGACCAGCGCCAGACGCAGTAGCGCCACGCTTTCTGACAGGTTGCGGCTGAGCATCGAGGCACTTACGCTCACTGAATCCCGCCCCGCATCAAAGCCGAACCGCGCCCCGAGTTCGTCGGCCCTCTGGGCGAATTCGGTAGCGCTCAACCCTCCGGCGCCCTCTTCAAGCAACCCCATCATAAGATTGGTGGCCCCGAGCTTGTCGGGCGCATCCTGCGCCGCGCCACCCTGGAAGACGAACTCGAAAGAGACCATCGGGATACTGGGCTCCTGCACCAGCCAGGCGGTGATACCCTTGGGAGAGGTCACCACCTGAATATCGGTTGCCGCCCGCAGGGGCAGCGCAGCCAACAGCACAAAGGCGAGTGTGAAAATCCGTATCATTGGCCTGTCTCCTCTTGCCCCATCAGATAACCGGTCACCGAATGGCGAATGTCCAGCACCTCCCGCGCGGCGGCCAGGATTTCGTCTTCCGTCACCGCTTGCAGGATGTCGGGCCACACCGCCACATCCTCCACCGTCAGCCCCGAGGTCAGCGCCGCGCCATAGCGCTGCGCCAGCCCGCGCTGGCTGTCCATGGCGTAGATTTCGTCGGCCAGCAGGGTGGCCTTGGAGCGGGCCAGCCGCGCCGGATCCACGCCGTTCTCAAGCAGATATTGCAAGGTCGCATCCATGCGCGCCTCGGCCTCTTCGAGGGGAACACCGGGCTTGGGGACAACATACATCCCGAAGGTATCAGGGTCATAGGATAGCCCGCTATAGAAAGCCCCCGAGGCCAGCGCAATATCTTCCTCGATCTGCAAGCGTTGCCCCAACAAGGAGGTGATCCCGCCGCCGCCCAGCACATCGGCCAGCAGGCTGAGTGCAGCCGCTTGGCGCTGGTCGCCCGCCCGCCGGTTGGGCGCAAGGTAGGTGCGGATCACATAAGGCGAGGCGACGCGCGGATCGTGGTAAACCAGCCGCCGCGCGGCGCGCTGGGGCGGCTCCTCTGGGCGCACCCGTTTGGTGATGCCCTCGGAAGGCGCAAGCGGGCCGTAATAGTACTGCGCAAGGGCGAGCACCGCTTCGGGCTGCACATCGCCCGCCACCACCAGCACCGCGTTATTGGGGGCATAGAAATGGTGGTAGAAATCCAGCGCATCTTGCAGGGTGAGTTTTTCCACCTCGTTGGGCCAACCAATGGTGGGCGTGCCATATGGGTGGTTCAGGAACTGCGCCGCATCCCGCTGCTCGCTGAACAGGGCGCCCGGGTCACTATCGGTGCGCAGGGCGCGTTCTTCCAGCACCACGTCAAGCTCGGTGAGCATTGCCTGATCGTCCAGCACCAGCCCGCGCATCCGGTCGGCTTCCATTTCCATCATCAGGGGCAGGCGGTCCGCGGCCACCTGTTGAAAATAGGCGGTGAAATCCTGGGTGGTGAAGGCGTTGTCATTGCCGCCATTGGCTTCGACAATCGGTGAAAACTGCCCGTCCGGCACCGCCTCGGTGCCCTTGAACATCAGGTGTTCCAGAAAATGCGCAATACCGGATTTGCCCCTGGGCTCGTCTGCCGCCCCCACCCGATACCACACCATATGGGTAACGATCGGCGCGCGATGATCCTCGATCACCACCACATCCATGCCGTTATTCAGGCGATAACTCGTCACCGGCACCTGCTGCGCTATGGCGGCCAGCGGCCCCAACATGATGGCCAGCAGTGCCAACCCTATGACCTTTCGCATGTGTTTCTCCCTGCATGTCTCGGTTCAGGATACCCGCTTGTGCGCCAACTTCAACCACCGATATGCAACTGTGATCATATCCACACCCGTGCGGCCACAGCCCGCCGAGGCGAAGCCGAGGCCACGGCCAGCGGCAGGCATTTTCTGCTTGCCTGAAAATGTGCTTTGGCTGAGGGGTGGGCGGCTGCTTTCGCGAAATTTTCGCATACAAATTACCCTGCTAGCCCGCCCCGAAGCCAAAGCAAGCCCGGAACTGTCCGGCTGCCCCGGGACGTGCGCCTTCTCGGCGACCCTTCGGGCCACCTCGACGGCGCATGCGGCGCTGCGCTTGCAGGGTTTGCGCCTAACGTTTGCGCTTTTTCCTCCGGCTTTGCTTTCCATCCAGAAAAACCAGCCCTACCGCGCCAAGGAATATAGAAATATCCGCGAGGTTGAAGGCATAGGGGTTCTCGATCCCGCAACAGCTCATATTCAGGAAATCCGCCACCGCGCCATAGGTAAGCCTATCATAGATATTGCCCAGCGCTCCGCCTGCCACCAGCCCCACAGCCAAAGGCAACCAAAAGCCTTTTGCCTTGCGAAACCACAAAAGCAGCCCCAGCGAGATGAGCAGCCCGATGCCCACCAGCAGCCAGCGGGTCACATCACTGCCCGAACCGAACAGCCCAAAGTTGATGCCCTCGTTCCACGCCATATGAAAGTTCAAATAAGGCGGCCACACTTCCATGTGGCCGATATTGCGCAGGTCCAACCCCTCGACCACCCAAAATTTCAGCCCGCGGTCAAGCGCGAAGACAAGCGCGGCTATGCTAAGAATGCGGATCATTTAACCAAGGCTCCCGATGTTGCCCCGCCTATGTAAGACACCCCCCCGCCCGCGGCAAGTGTTTCACCGCCTCACCAAATTGTTCATAGGTGTGATTTCCTCCAATTCGGGTGCTGCGCTACCAATTACCCATGAAATTTCCGAACAGGAGAACGGGACCATGTTAAAAAGATTAACCATTGTCGGCATTATGGCAGCCAGCTTTACCAGTGTAGCCGCACAGGAAATGCCCTACCCCGATACCATTATTGTGCTGGACGTTTCCAACTCCATGTGGGGGCAAATTGATGGCGAAGCCAAAATCCTGATCGCGCGCGAGGTTATCGGCAACCTGGTGACCGACCTGCAGGAAGACATCGACTTTGGCCTTGTGGCCTATGGCCACCGTGCCAAGGCCGATTGCGGCGACATCGAAACCGTAGTGCCCGTGGGCACGCTGGACCCGGACGGTTTCAAAGCCGCCGTGAACAACCTCACCCCCCGAGGCCGCACCCCGCTGACCGCCGCCGTGAAAATGGCGGCCGAACAGCTTCACTACACGACCCGCTCGGCCCGTATCGTGCTGGTTTCCGACGGTGTGGAAAGCTGCGACGGCGACCCGGCCGCGCTGGCCGCCGAACTGCATAAAAATGCGCTGGACCTCACGGTGCATGTCATCGGATTCGATGTAACAGGTATCGAGGACCAATCCGGCCTGGAAGCGCTGGCCAAGCTCAATGGCGGGCTTTATCTCACTCCCGACACCAGCACCGAACTGAAGGATGACCTGAACCAGATGATGGATATGCCAACTGGCGATGCCAAAGAAGGCCCGGACGCCACCGACAGCATGGC